>NVVU01000033.1 GCA_002733485.1 Robiginitomaculum sp. | reverse complement strand
CGGCCGAGCGCGGCACCGCCGTGCATGATGCGCTGGAACGCATAATGGGCGAGGAGGTTGCCCCGGATGACCCGGAGGCTTTATCAATTTTTAGCGATTATATGGTGCGTGCCTTGCGCGATCAGGGCTTTGCCGAACACCAGATCCCGGCCGAGCTGGCGCGTTTTAAACGGGCCGGGCAATGGGTGCTGAACTGGGAGGCTGAGCGCCGCGCTAAAGGCTGGTCAATCGCTATGCTGGAAGGGCAGGGCGAAATGGTACTGACCAGTGCGGGCGGTGATTTTACCATCAAGGCCTATGCCGACCGGATTGACCGGGGCGTGGATGGCTTTGCGGTGCTAGATTACAAAACCGGCGGCTTTGCCAGCCCCGCCGAGGTCTATGCAGGTTTTGATCCGCAATTGCCGCTGGAAGCCGCCATTTTAGAGAAAAAAGGTTTTACCAAAGACGGGCAAACCGTGTGCGGTACGGCGTGCAGTCTGGGCTATATCAAAATCACCGGCGGCCGGGAACCGGGGGCTTTCAAGGCGCTGGAAGAGGGCAGTAAGCGCTCGATTGGCGAGGCCATTAGCACGCCGGAATTTCAGCAAAAAGCACTGGATCAATTACACGATCTGATCATATGGTTTGATAACCCGGCGCACCCTTATTTGTGCCAGCCCCGGGCCAAATATGTGGACAGTTACAGCCAGTATGACCTGTTGGCGCGCCGCGCCGAATGGGCCGCCACCATTGAGGATGAAGGGGGCGAGCCATGAGCCATGGCGCCATTCATGCTGCCAAAGCAGCCCAGGCCCAGGCCGCTGACCCGCGTGGCTCGGCCTTTGTCTCGGCCAATGCGGGGTCGGGCAAAACCTATGTGCTGATTAACCGGGTGACCCGGCTGTTGATGGCGGGGGTATCGCCGCAAAACATTCTGTGCGTCACCTATACCAAGGCTGCGGCAGCGGAAATGCTGAACCGTTTGTTTGGCCGGTTGGGCGAATATTCCATTATGGATGACGCTGCATTGGGGACGGCTTTACGTGATCTGGACACGGCCATTTCCATTGGCAAGGCAGATTTGCGCCGTGCCCGGGCGCTCTTCGCGCTGGCGCTGGAAACCCCGGGCGGCCTTAAAATTCGCACCATTCATGCATTTTGCGAATCCCTGCTCAGGCGCTTTCCCGCCGAGGCGGGGATCAGCCCCGGCTTTACGGTGCTGGATGATCGTCTGGGGGCAGAGCTGCGCGCCCAAAGCATTTCCCATATTGGTAAGACTGCCTTGCAGGCCCCAGACGGGGCCGTGGCCCGTGCCATCAATCATGTCGCGGGCATGGGGGCCGATGTGCTGGACCAGCTATACAGCTTTGCCGCCCGGGAGGGGCGACGACTGGCGCAATTAATGCAGCGCGAAGGCGATCTGGAGGCGGCCTTGGCGTTAAGCGCCAAGGCGCTGGACGTGCCGGTTGATTGCACCGCCAAAAGCCAGGCCGAGGCGGGTTGGGCAAAGCTGGACAGGGATATATTCAAGCGCATGGCGCAAGATCTGGCCACCGGGGGGGCGACCGATAAAAAATGCGCAGACGCGATTACCCGCGCGCTTAAATGCAATGACAAGACCAAAGCCATTGATCATCTTTTTGGTGGGTTTTTTACCCAAAGCGGCACGGTACCCAAAAATTTGCCCACCAAAGCCGTGCAGAAAAATCACCCGGTCATCGCCGAAGAGATCGCCGCCATGCAGTTTGCGCTGGAAACCGTGCGCGGGCGCATGCAGGCGGCCATGGTTTTGCAAAACACCCGGGCGGCGCTGGTTCTGGTGGAGGCGTTTTATGGACATTACGCCCGGGCCAAGGCCGCTCTTGGGGCGCTGGATTTTGATGATCTGATCGAAAAAAGCGTTGATCTGGTCGAGCAGTCGGAGGCGGCGAGCTGGGTGCTTTATAAGCTTGATTATGATCTGGAACATATTCTGGTGGATGAGGCCCAGGACAATAGCGATGAGCAATGGGCGCTGATCCGCCGCCTTAGCAATGAGTTTTTTGCCGGCAAGGGAGCCAGTGATAAAACCCGCACTCTTTTTGCCGTGGGCGATCCCAAACAGTCGATTTATTCCTTTCAGGGGGCCAATCCGGCCCTGTTCCAAAGCGAGGCTGAGCGCCTGAAGGTGCTGACCAGCCAGAGCAAAAAAACCTTTTACCTGCCAGAACTGGCACTGTCGTGGCGCTCGACAGCCCAGGTGCTGGCTATGGTGGATGAAACCTTTGCCCCTTTTGCCGCAGAAGCCCAAACCCCGCCAGCGCTGGAAACCAAATTTGTCGGGGATGCGGCCAGTTTTCAAAATGATATGGTAACCTCGCCCGGCTTTACCGGTTATGTGCCCCATCAGGCCCAGCGCGCCGAGGCAGCGGGRTCGGTCGAGTTGTGGGMTCCCGTGCCCCGCCCTATGRCCATGCCRGARGAAGAYCCAKCSKCCCCKGTGGATGCCCCGGCCCCGCAAAGCGCGCGCAATCAACTGGCCKCCAATATTGCCAAAGGCATAGAGGGCTGGCTGTCCGATGGGGAGSTGATCAGYGAAAAACGCGGGGCGGACTGGCACCAGCGGCCCATCCGCCCGGGCGACATTATGATTTTGGTGCGCAGCCGCACCGGCGGCCTTTTTGAAGAAATCATCCGCCAGTTAAAATTGCGCGCCATCCCGGTGGCCGGGGCGGACCGCATGGTGCTGGCGGCACAAACGGCGGTACTGGATATGATGAGTGCGGCGCGAGCCGCCGTGCTGGAAAAGGATGATCTGGCACTGGCGGAATTTCTGAAAAGTCCGTTTTTGCAACCGGCATCATCCGCATTGCCAATCATTGATGAAGAGGCGCTTTATACGCTGGCGGCTGAGCGYCCGCGCGGTCAAAGCCTGAGCGAGGCTTTGCAACGCAGTGAGGATACGCGCTTTGCCGAAGCCAAAGCCCTGGTCACGGATTTACGCCAATTGGCGGGCAAAGTGCCACCTTTTGCGTTTTTTGCCACCTTGCTTTATCGGGCCAGCCAGAGCGGCGAAAGCTATGCCCGGCGGCTCTATGCGCGCCTTGGCCCAGAGGCCGAAGACCCGGTGCGCGAGTTTCTCAGCAAGGCACAGGCTCATCAGGGCGAACAAACCCCGTCACTGGCGCGATTTGTGGCGCAAAATATTGGCGATGAAACCCAGATTAAACGCGAAATGGAAGGCGCCGGCAATGCGGTGCGGGTGATGACGGTACATGCGGCCAAGGGACTGGAAGCGCCGTTGGTGATCCTGCCCGATACCGCCAGGGGGCCGGGGCGGCACCGGGACAGCGGCCTGATGTTCGGGCCGGATGGGGCGCTTTACTGGTCGCCACAAAAAAAGAATGATCCCGGAATTTGTCAGGCTATCCGCGAACGCACCGTGCAAATGGATGCCGATGAAAGCAAGCGCCTGTTGTATGTGGCCATGACCCGGGCGCAGGATCGCCTGATTATTTGCGGGGCCAGACAAGGTCGCGGCGAAGGGGTGATGCACGAGCAAGGCTGGTACGCCCATTGCGAAAACGCCTTTGCGCGCCTTGGCGATCAGGGACAGGTCGAAGATTTTGAAGCCGTGGGCGGCTTGGCGGCCAAACGCTACGGTGTTGTGCCTAAAACGGCCAAGAATATGCCGGATATTGCCCAAGAAGCGCAGACCAGTCTTCCTGACTGGGCACGATGCCCATTACCGGCAGACGCCGCCGCGCCGCGCCGCACTGCCCCCTCGCGCTGGTTACAGGACGAGGATGATCGCGGCGCGGTGCTCTCACCATTGGCCATCGGCGGCGCAAAGCGGTATCAGCGCGGCCTGCTGATCCACACCTTGTTACAGGCTCTGCCGGAAATTGCTTCGGATGCACGTCATGACGCTGCCAGTAATTTTCTGCACGCCCAGCTGGACCTGAATGAGGAACAGCGCCAGGACATTATCACCGCGGTATTCGGGGTTTTGCAAACCCCCGAATTTGCAGCGCTGTTTGGCCCGGACAGTCGGGCCGAGCTGCCCATATCCGGGCAAATGGAGGCGCAGGGAGAAGCCTTGGTCATTGCCGGGCAGATGGACCGTCTGGTGGTCACCGACACGGATGTGATGGTAGTGGATTATAAAACCAATCGCCCGGCACCGCGCCATGTTGAGGATGTTCCGGAGGCGTATTTGCGTCAAATGGCCGCCTACCGGGCCTTGCTGCGCACCTTGTGGCTAAGGCGGAAAATCCGCTGTGCGCTTCTGTGGACCGATGGTCCGCATCTGATGCACCTCGCGGACAGTTTACTGGACCAGGCGCTGCAAAACCGCCGCACACCTTGACGCGAGGGCTTCTCGTCCCTAGCTAGCGTCATGAAGGTGTGGAATCACACCAGCCCAGTATGAGGAGATTACCATGTCAACCATTGCCGTGAGTGATGATAGTTTTGAAGCCGATGTTCTGAATGCTGAAGGCCCTGTGCTTGTGGACTTTTGGGCGGAATGGTGTGGCCCGTGCAAACAGATCGGGCCATTGTTGGAAGAACTGGGCGCTGAAATGGGTGGCAAGGTCACTATTGCCAAGGTCAATATTGACGAAAACCCGGGCGTGCCCAGCAAATATGGCGTGCGTGGTATCCCAACCCTGATGCTGTTCCAAAACGGTCAGGTCTCCGCCACCAAAGTGGGCGCTATGCCCAAAAGCAAAATTTCCGAATGGCTCAATAGCGCGGTAAACGCGGCTTAAACACCATTTTGCGCCAAAATGGCGCCGACAAGATAGAGAGAGCCGCTCATGATAATGCGCGGCTCTTTTTCTATTCGCAACGTACTTTGTAGTGCGGATCCAAAATCCGGGGCGGTACTGGCGCGAAGTCCCGCTGCCTTGGCGACGTTTTGCATATCATCCACGTTCATGGGGTGCGGCGCATCCGGTACCGGCACGCACGTAACGGCTTTGGGGGCCAAAGCGGCAAACGCCTCAAAAAACCGCAATGCATCCTTGGTGTTTTGCAAGCCGATAATCAGCACCAGCGGCCTTGGGTCGCGTCTTTGCAGATCAATCAGCGTATCAGCCAGCGCCCGGGCAGCATGGGGGTTGTGCGCCCCGTCTACGATGATCTGTGCGCCTTTGGCATGGGCCATAGCGGCCAGAGGCCCCCGGCTTAGGGTTTGCATACGTCCGGGCCAGTGCACGGCCTCCAGCCCCCTGGCAATGGCATCATGGTCCCAGCCCAGATGCAAAGCGGCGGCAATGGCAAGGCCCGCATTTTCCACCTGATGCTCGCCCACAAGGCGCGGCAAAGGCAAGTCCAGTAATTGATGATCATCTTCATAGATCAGGCGGCCATCCTCACAGCGCACCTGTATGTCCTCGCCCACTATGCGCAAGGGGGCACGGGCACGCCCGGCGGTCCCTTCGATCACGTCGCGGGCAATATCGTTCTGGTGTGCGCTATAAACCGGCGCGCCGGGCTTGATGATCCCGGCCTTGGCCCGGGCAATGCCGTCCATCGCATCGCCCAGATAATCCGCGTGATCATGGGCGATGGGGGTGATCAGGCACAGGGCTGGGTTTTCCAGTACATTGCTGGCGTCAAATTCCCCGCCCAGCCCCACTTCGATAAGGGCCACATCGGCGGGGGTGCGCGCAAAGGCCAAAAACGTGGCGGCGGTCAGAAGTTCAAACTGGGTGATGGCTGCACCGTCATTAACCGCTTCGACCTCTTCGAGAAGATCGGCCAGCGCCGTATCGGATATCGGCTTTCCGGCAATCACATAGCGTTCGTTAATGGTGATCAGATGAGGGCTGGTATGGATATGGGCGCGCAAATTCGCGGCCTCTGCCATGGCCCCCAACATGGCAAGGCTCGAGCCTTTGCCATTGGTGCCGGCCACATGCACTATGGGCGGCAGTCTCAAATGGGGATCGTCCAGCCGTTTTAACAGCGCCCGGATGCGGTCCAGTCCAAGGTCAATGTCGGCGGGGTGTAGAGCGTTAAAACGGCCAAGGGCCTGCGCTATTCTGCGCTTCGCGCTCAAGCGGCTAATGTTCCGCACAACAGGGTAATCAGATTGGCGAGATAGGCTTTTAGCTCGCGCCGGTCGACCACCGCATCGACCATACCCTTGTCCAGAAGATATTCCGAACGCTGTGCCCCTTCGGGCAGTTTTTCGCGAATGGTCTGCTCGATAACGCGCGGCCCGGAGAAACAGATCAGCGCCCGTGGTTCGGCAATATGCACATCGCCCAGCATGGCATAAGAGGCCGTCACGCCGCCCGAGGTCGGATCGGTGAGCACCACAATATAGGGCAGGCGCGCTGCGTTCAGATCATTGACCAAAAGGGTCGTACGCGGCATTTGCATGAGCGATAATGCGCCTTCCTGCATGCGCGCCCCGCCCGAGGCAATAATCGCGACCAGCGGCAGTTTACGCTTTAGCGCCTCTTCGGCGGCGGTGATAAAGCCTTCCCCGGCAGCCATGCCCAGAGAGCCGCCCATAAAGGCAAAATCCTGTACAAACACCACCGCCGGCACGCCGTCGATATTGCCCACACCGACGCTGATAGCGTCATCTTCGCCAGTTTTGGCCCGTGCCGCTTTCAGGCGGTCGGTGTATTTCTTGTCATCTTTAAATTTCAGCGGGTCTGCGGCCACGTCCGGAACGGGAATGCGCTCATATTCGTCATTGTCAAAAGTGATGGAAAAGCGGGTTTTGGACCCAACGCGCATATGATGGCCAGCCGGGGTGACGTATTGCCCGGCCACCAGATCTTCCTGAAACACCATTTCGCCGGACAGCGGGCATTTCACCCACAAATTTTCCGGGGTGTCGCGCTTGGCAAAGATTTTCTTCATCCCCGGCGGGGTCAGACGATCAAGCCAGTTTCTGGTATTCATGATGTACTCTCACTGCGCGCTTTATGCACCGCCTCGCTGAGGCCGCGCGTTAGCTTTAGGGCTGCTTCTACACCATTTTTCGCCATGGCGTCGACTATAGCGCTGCCAACCACTACCCCATCGGCCACACGGGCGATCTGGGCGGCTTTCTGGGTTGTGCGCACCCCAAAGCCCACCGCCACGGGAAGGCCGCTGGCGGTGCGAATACGCGTTACGGCGCGGGCTACTGGATCGGCGTCCGGCACCAATGCGCCGGTAATCCCTGCCACGGAAACATAATAGACAAAGCCCGATGTACCGGCGACCACGGTGGGCAGGCGCTGGTCATCGGTGGTTGGCGTGGCCAGTCGTATCAGCGCCAGACTGGCATCATCAAAGGCGGCGCGCAAAGGCGCATCCTCTTCGGGGGGCAGGTCCACAATAATGGCCCCGTCCACTCCGGCCTCAACACAGGCATTGGTGAAGGCTGCGCAACCCATATGATGAACCGGGTTATAATAGCCCATGACGATCAGCGGCGTTTGCTGATCTTTTTTGCGAAACCTTGCCGCCATGGCCAGAACGGCTCTGGTGCGCACCCCGGCGTTTAATGCCCGAAGTGCCGCCGCCTGAATGGCCGGGCCATCGGCCATGGGATCAGTGAAAGGAAGGCCCAGCTCGATTATATCAGCCCCGGCACCCGGCAGGCCATCCAGTAGCTTTTGTGCAGTTTTAACATCCGGATCGCCGCCCATGATATAGGCAATAAAGGCGGCTTCATTCTGGGCCTTGCGGGCAGCAAAGCGGGCGGCAAGGCGGGCGGTACCGGTGATGTTCGCACTCATATTTCCACCCCCAAATGCCCGGCCACGGCAAACACATCCTTGTCGCCGCGCCCACACATATTCATGATGATCAGGCCATCCTTGCCCAATTCCTTTGCCAAATCCCCCACCCGCGCCAGCGCATGGGCCGGTTCCAGTGCCGGGATAATCCCTTCCAGCTTGGTGCATAACTGAAACATTTCGAGCGCTTCCTTGTCGGTGGCGCTGACATATTCAGCACGGCCAATATCATGCAAATGGGCGTGCTCCGGACCAATGCCCGGATAGTCCAGTCCGGCGGAAATGGAATGGGCATCAATGATCTGCCCATCCTCATCCTGCAACAAATACGTGCGGTTGCCATGCAACACCCCCGGTGCGCCGCCTTTGAGCGAAGCTGCATGCAGGCCGGTTTCGATACCCTTGCCAGCCGCCTCAACGCCGATCAGGCGCACATCTTTGTCGGGCACAAAGGCATGGAACAGGCCCATGGCATTGGACCCGCCGCCAATGCAGGCGACACAGGCGTCGGGCAGGCGGCCTTCGCGTTCCAGAATTTGCGCCCGCGCCTCGCGGCCAATGACCGACTGGAACGTACGCACCATATGCGGATAGGGGTGCGGCCCGGCCACGGTGCCGATGACATAAAAGGTGTCGTCCACATGGGTAACCCAGTCACGAAGGGCCTCGTTCATGGCGTCTTTTAACGTGCCAGTGCCCGAGGTGACTGGCACCACTTCGGCTCCCAGCAATTTCATACGAAATACATTGGGTTGCTGGCGTTCAATATCGGTGGCACCCATAAAAACCACGCACGGCAGGCCAAAACGCGCCGCCAGTGTGGCGGTGGCCACGCCATGTTGCCCAGCGCCGGTCTCTGCAATAATGCGTTTTTTCCCCATGCGTCTGGCCAGCAAAACCTGGCCCAGACAATTATTGATCTTGTGCGATCCAGTATGGTTCAGCTCGTCGCGTTTTAGCCAGATTTTGGCCCCGCCAAATTCTTCTGATAGGCGTTCGGCATGATAAAGTGCGCTGGGTCGGCCCACGTAATCGCGTAAGTACGCGTCCATTTGCGCGGTAAATTTTGGGTCATTGCGCGCCTCGTCCCAGGCGCTTTCCAGTTCCAGGATCAGTGGCATCAGGGTTTCGGCAACAAAACGGCCACCAAATTCACCAAAGCGCCCGTGGGCGTCCGGCCAGATATCCTGATGTGTTTCTTTGCTCAACGCTCTGCTCCCATCTCTTTGGCAGCCCTGATAAAGGCGGCCACTTTTGCCGCGTCTTTAATGCCGGGGGCAGATTCAACACCGGTGGAGACATCCACCGCTTTTGCCCCGGTTCTGGCAATGGCTTCTGATACATTTTGCGGGGTCAAACCGCCAGCCAACAGCCATGGTTTATCCAAACTGGTCTCTTTCAGGATATCCCAGTCAAAGCTTTTCCCATGGCCGCCGGTTTGGGTTGTTCCTTTTGGGGCTTTGGCATCAAGAAGAAACATGGCTGCCGTGCGGGTAAAACGGTTTGCATCAGCAATATCGCGGGCGCTGGAAACCGCAAACGCCTTGATCACTGCAATGTGATGGCGTTTCCAGAGGGTGCGTACGCGCTCGGGGGTTTCGCGGCCATGAAGCTGGAGGTAATCCGGGGCCAGCTGATCAATAATTTTTTTAAGCTTTTTGTCGCCGGGATTAACCAGCACCGCCACAATTTTGGCCTTGCCCCGCGCCGGTTCTGCCAAAGCGGCGGCCTCGGCAGGCGTTATGGTACGCGGGCTGTTATCGGCAAAGACAAAACCCAGCATGTCCGCACCCGCATCAAGGGCCGCTTGAACACCGCCTGCTTCAGTCAGGCCACAAATTTTAACAAATGCCATGATTTACTCCGCATGTCGGCGGCGCACTTTATGGCCCGTTGTGCATAATAAAAAGGGGCATCTACAGATGAGACGCCCCGCATAATCTCAAACCGTAAGGTTTGCGTTTCTGTGATGGTTATTTCTTTTTGGCAGCGTCGACTTTTTCACGCAGCTCTTTACCGGCTTTGAAAAACGGTACGCTTTTGGCTTTGACCGCTACCGACGTGCCCGAACGCGGATTGCGCCCGGTTCGTGAAGACCGGTGCCGAACKGAAAACGCGCCGAAGCCGCGCAGTTCCACCCGGGAGCCATTTTCCAGAGCTTTGGTAATCTCTTCAAATACCGTTGCCACAATGGTTTCGATATCACGTTGATATAGATGCGGATTTTCATCCACCAGTGTACTGATCAATTCAGATTTGATCATCTTTCCATCCCGCCTTTTTCCGTGCCCCACACGTGAGAAGGGAACTTGCCATTTGAATCCCGGTGCCGTCAACCAGCCTGACAGGGATTTCCTGACTTTTAAAGAAAAAACTAATATATGACAAAAAAAGACCGGGCATATATGCCCGGTCTTCCTGTTTTACGACTATAAAGTGTAATTACTCTGCTTTGTCGTTCTGGCTTTTCAGGGCTTCGCCCAGAATGTCGCCAAGAGAGGCACCGGAATCCGAGGAACCATAYTGYTYGAYGGCTTCTTTTTCYTSMKCMATYTCSMKGGCYTTKATSGAMAGMSMSAWRCGMCGSGWMKYSCKGTCSACGYTGGTRAYYYKSGCATCGACTTTGTCGCCAACGGCAAAACGCTCGGGGCGTTGCTCATTGCGATCACGGGACAGGTCGGATTTACGTACAAACGCTTTGACCTTGCCGTCTTTGCCCAGAGTTACCTCGATACCACCGGAGGTAATTTCACTAACCACACAAGTGATAACTTCGCCGCGTTTATAGCCGCCTTCGTCCATGGGATCGCCGCTAAGTTGCTTGACCCCGAGGGATACCCGCTCTTTTTCGGTATCAATGTCCAGCACTTTGGCTTTGACCATGTCGCCTTTTTTGAAGTTGGCAATGGCTTCGTCGCCTGATTTTTCCCAGGAAAGATCAGACAGATGCGCCATGCCGTCAATCATGCCATCAAGGCCGATAAAGAGGCCAAATTCGGTGATGTTCTTGACTTCACCTTCAACGGTCGAACCAATCGGGTGGTCCATGGCAAAGGCATCCCACGGATTGTCGGCACATTGTTTGATGCCAAGAGAGATGCGGCGTTTTTCCTGATCAACGTCCAGCACTAATACGTTCACTTCCTGAGAGGTGGAAACGATTTTGCCAGGATGGACGTTTTTCTTGGTCCAGCTCATTTCAGAAACGTGGACCAGTCCTTCAATGCCGGGTTCCAGCTCAACAAAGGCACCGTATTCGGTGATGTTGGTGATGCGGCCGGTAAAGCGGGCATCCACCGGATACTTGGCGGCAACGCCTTCCCATGGGTCAGCCTGAAGCTGTTTCATACCCAGAGAGATGCGCTGGCTTTCCGGATTAATCTTGACAATCTGCACGTCGATCTTGTCGCCAACATTAAGCACCTGGCTGGGGTGATTGACCCGGCGCCAGCTCATATCAGTGACGTGTAGCAGGCCGTCAATGCCGCCCAGATCAACAAAAGCACCGTAATCGGTGATGTTTTTCACCACGCCTTCGCGCACTTCGCCTTCGTGAAGCTGATTGATCAACTCGGCGCGTTGTTCGGCGCGTGATTCTTCCAGAATGGCGCGGCGCGAAACCACGATATTGCCGCGCGGTCGATCCATTTTCAGAATAGCAAACGGTTGTTCCATGCCCATGAGCGGTCCAATGTCGCGAATCGGACGGATGTCCACCTGGCTGCCTGGCAGGAAGGCGCTGGCGCCGCCCAGATCCACGGTAAAGCCACCTTTGACGCGGCCAATAATGGCACCGTTGACGGTCTTTTCTGCGGCATGGGATTTTTCAAGACGATCCCAGGCTTCTTCGCGGCGGGCCTTTTCTCGTGACAGAACCGCATCGCCAAGGGCGTTTTCAACACGCTCCAGATAAACATCAACCTTGTCGCCGACTTTAACGTCTTCGCGTTCCCCATTGAACATAAATTCGCGAACCGGGATCCGGCCTTCGGTCTTCAGACCAACATCAACAATCACCACATCGTTTTCAACAGTGGTTACCAGACCGGAGACCACATGGCCTTCCAGCATCGCTTTGCCGCCAAAACTGGCGTCAAGCATTTGCTCGAAATCTTCAAGCGTAGGGTTCATACTTTCCGTTACGGACATATAAGTGTGCTCCAAAGCAAAAGTAATGGCCAACCGCCATGGTCACATACAGCGGTGGACTTGCCGCCCATGCGGCATAATTTTTCGATTATGTTCGGGCGCGGCACCGGGCCAGCTGTTTGGATTCCATCCACAAAGGTGTGCCATAGAAGACCCGCCCTTATGAATGTTCAGCCTGCGCCGCATCAACTATGCGCCGAGCCGCCTCGAACGCGGCGTCTATACTCAAGTCCCCGGTGTTTAGCAAGTGCGCATCAGCAGCGCGTAACATGGGGGCATTTGGCCGCCCGGCATCGCGAGCGTCTCTTTCTCGCAATTGTGCCAACACCTCATCAACGCTGATATCTTCGCCGCGCTCAAGCAATTCCTTGTGCCGTCTGGCCGCGCGTACTTCGGCAGGGGCGCTCACCCACAGCTTTACATCCGCGTGGGGACAAATGACCGTGCCGATATCGCGGCCATCCAGTACCGCGCCGCTGTCCTGGGCCGCAAAATTACGCTGATAGTCCGCCAGGGCCTGACGCACGGCGGGGATGGCCGCTACTTTGGAGGCTGCGGCCCCTATCTTGGCGGATCGCAGCTGGAAATGATCCAGCGCGGCCCGATCAACCGTTTTTGCGCTGCGTACGGCGGTCGCTTCATCGGATGGGTCTTTGCCTGCCTGCAACACCCCCAGGGCGCAGGCGCGATACAAAAGGCCGGTATCAAGATAGGGCAAATGATACCAATTGGCCAAATGCTTGGCGATGGTGCCCTTGCCTGAGGCCAGCGGGCCATCAACGGCGATCAGCATGGGGCTCCCTCTTTCTGGATTTGAAATCGTGCGCCAAGGCTGCGCATGTCTTCAAAAAAGGCAGGATAAGACGTGGCAATGCTTTCAGGCTCGGAGACCTCTATGCGGCGAAAGGCGGCCAGCCCCAGGACTAGCGCCGCCATGGCAATGCGGTGATCGCCATCGGTGCGCACCGGCACTGGTGCTGCCTGACCGGTTTCTCCCCAAACCGCGCCTGTGCCCTCGACGCACATCCAGTCTTCGCCGCTTTGCACGCTGACCCCCATGCCACGCAGCATGTCTTCGCTGCGGGCAATGCGGTCACTTTCTTTTACGCGCAGTTCACCCAGGCCCTGCATTTTGGTGGTACCTTCGGCAAACGCTGCCAGCACCGCCAGCGCCGGAAACTCATCCACCATAGAGGGGACAATGTCTGCACTGGTGGTGGTGCCGTGCAGGCGCGATCCGCGCACCCGAAGATCGGCAATGTCTTCGCCGCCAGAGGCGCGTTTGTTCAAAATGTCGATCTGACCACCCATGGCCTGCGCTACTTTGATAAAGCCGGTGCGGGTCGGGTTCATCAATACCCCCTCCAGCGTGATATCACTGTCCGGGATGCACAAGGCCGCCGCTATGGGAAAGGCCGCTGAGGAAGGGTCACCAGGCACGGCAACGGGGGTGCCGGTCAAGTTCGCCGGGCCGGATAAGCGCACCCGGTGCCGCCCATCCGGCAGGCTCTCGCTTTTTACCTCTGCCCCAAAGGCGCGCAGCATGCGTTCGGAATGATCACGGCTGAGCGCCGGCTCAATTACCTCGGTAATGCCATCACTTCGCAAGGCTGCCAGCAGCAGCGCTGATTTTATCTGGGCCGAGGCGATATTGGTTTGGGTTTTGCGGGCCGGTACGGGTCCGCCACCATGAATGGTGACCGGCAGACAGCCATCCTGACTATCCACGCTGACCCCCAGCGCCTGCAGCGGCTTAAGCACACGGTTCATCGGCCGACCGGAAAGGCTTTGATCGCCGATAAAGCTGGCGCTCACCCCCAGGCCAGCTACCAGCCCCATGCACAAACGCGCTCCGGTGCCTGAATTACCAAAGTCCAGCGGCGCGCCGGGCGTTTTTGCCGGGCCATTGCCGATGCCGGTCACGGTCCAGCTGTACGTTTCCTCGCCGCGTTCGATTATGGCGCCAAGGGCGCGCATGGCCGCCAGTGTATGTAATACATCCTCACTTTCCAAAAGGCCGGTTATACGGGTTTGTCCCTTGGCCAGCATGCCCAAAATCAAGGCACGGTGTGAAATTGATTTGTCTCCGGGCACGCGGAGTTTGCCACGTAATCTGAAGCTGGGATGGGCAGATGCAGGAGTTATTGACACAAGAATTTACACTTCATACCTGAATGACYGGAAAAATGGTTTTGACAGCGGCGCAGGAACATGGCAAGCGACGCCGCCAAGAATACTCATGAGGTTGATCGTGTCGAAATCAGATACTGGGACAAAACAAACCTGTCCCGAATGCGCCGCCAAGTTTTATGACCTGACCAAGCGCCCTGCCGTGTGCCCCAAATGTGAGCACAGTTATAACCCGGATGCCGGTACCAAGCCGGCCAAAAAGCGCGAGCCGGAACCCGAGGTCAAAGCGCCGGTTGCTGCGGACGAAACGGAAGATGCAGACGCCAAGCCTGCCAAAGAGGCCGAGGTCGAGATCGAAGGGCTGGACGCTGAAGAGGAAGAAGCCAAATCTCTGGAGCTGGACGGGGATAAGCCGACCATTGGCGCGGGCAGTGATGGCGAAGATGAAGATGCCGACGCCGATACACCCGATGCGGCTTCGGCGCTGCCCGAAGGATTTACCGAGGAAGGTGTAGAAGATGACGCCGATGCCCTGGCGGACACAGACGATGAAGAAATTGATCTGGATGTCGATCTGGAAGAGAGCTGATCAAAACTCTTGATTGGTGACCACGCGGTGATTAGGTTGCCGCTCCCTGGGGCGACTATGTTCGCACCAAACCCTTAAGGGGCCATAGCTCAGTTGGGAGAGCGCTTGCATGGCATGCAAGAGGTCGGCGGTTCGATTCCGCCTGGCTCCACCATTTTTTCTTTTATTTGTGCTATCGGCCTTTGGCCTATTTGAGCACATGGTTTTGATCTCGCGGCGAGAGGCTGCGCATCCACCTTACAATAGGCGGGTCTGCCTAGCCGACGCGCGGCCCGCGCTTGCGAACCCTTACGTGTTCTATATATCCATACCTATAGCCGTCATACCGGCGCACGCCGGTATTCAGACCCAAGGGGCATTTCTTGTTTTATGTTTCGGTTACTGTCACCGTAATTCGAAGGTAATACTGGGAAACAGCAGCTGAAAACGCTTTATGAGTTTTTTACCAAAGCGGATCATCAAACCAAGGTTCTCTTTGTATGGGATTGCGATGCAAAAAGCACGGCTGACAGCGTTCAAGAAATAAATAACACATACAAATATGCACTTCCGAAGAATAATGAGAATCAAATAGCTCTAAGGGGTATCGAGAATATGTTCCCTGAGTCGTGTTTTGATCGGCTGACCGAGACCAAAATTGATGACGAGACTGGGAGCAGACAAAAGTCTTTTAATTCAAGTAAAAAAAATACCTTCCTAAAAAGGATGCTAAAAAATGGGACTAAGCAAAATTTTGCTAAATTTTCTGAACTTTTTGAAAAAATTAGAGAGGTGCGAGAAGCATAGTTTTTCCTATATAAAAAAATCAGATGGCTAACAGCATTTCCCATAGAATTAGACTAAACTTACAGTGACAGCACCCGAATCCAAGAATAAACCCCATGCAAAACTAAGCAACCTGTGTTTACCTTGGGGTCGGAAGTTTTGTAAGGCTCATCCTATGGCGTTGATTAAGGTCACAGATTCTATTGCGTTGCTTGATAGCGAGCTGCAGGAAAGTTTTGTGCGCTCGGGCGGCCCGGGTGGGCAAAACGTCAAYAAGACGGCAAGTGCGGTGCAGCTKCGCTTTGATGTCGCYCACTCCCCCAATTTGCCCGAACGGGTGCGGACAAAAATCCTGAACTCAGGCGAYAGCCGGTTAACGAAAAGCGGTGTTTTGGTCATTTTTGCTGATCGTCACCGGACACAGGATCTGAACCGCAAAGATGCCCATGACCGGCTGCTTGCAATCATCCGCAAAGCCGCCCATGTCCCGAAAAGACGGATCGCAACCCGCCCAACCTTGGGGTCTAAAAAGCGTCGCCTTGATAGTAAAACCAAACGCGGGGCGATTAAAAAGGGACGTCGCGGCCCCGTTGATATGGATTAGAGGCCATCGGGTGTAATCTCTTCCTGCGCTCTAACGCCCCTGATATGACAGCCAGCGCTATTTCTTGTGTTTTCGCCGGACCAGTTTTTCCCCGCCGTCCCCCGCCGGTTTGTCTTTTTCTTTTTGCAGTCGGGCGGCGGCGCGGGCGAGCTTCTTTTTGTGTGGTTTTTTACCGCTTTTATTTGGGGCCGCAGGATTAAATTCAGGGGCGGTGTCCTGGTTCATTTCCTCTTCAAAGCGATCTGACCGCTTGGCAGACTTCTTTTTATAGGTGGATTTATCCCGGGGCTTATATTGGGGCTTTGAATCAGCGGCACTAAAATCGGGCGGACCATCCAAACGGTGGGCGGTGATCGCCTTCTCAATTTTTCCTTCCGGGCCGATCTCGGTGACAAAGTCTTCGACGGCGGCTTGGGCAATTTCTACAAAGGTTTGGGCTTCGCTTATTTTAATCGCTCCGATGTCTTTCTTGTTTACGCCGCCGGATTTACACAGCATGGGCAGAATCCAGCGTGGCTCTGCTTTTTGTTTGCGTCCCAGATTAAGCGAGAACCAGACGCTGTTTTCAAAATCCTGACGACCCCGTACTTTACGCGGACCTGCGCCTCGTTCCCTATCGGCACCGTGACGATCTTTTGGGGTATAGCTATCGGCTGGCAGCAATTCTTCGGGGGCCGTATAGGCAGCCCGGGTTTGGCGGACAAAGGCCGTTGCAATCTGTTCCGGTGTATAGGCTTTTAACAGTTTTTCAATGATCTCAACCTCGTTCCTGGCGGTTGGTGAGCTTAATGCAAGCTCGGCCAATAAACGCTCATCATCGCGTTTCAGCACATCATCAGCAGAAGGCGGCGCGGCCCACTCGGCTTTGATTTTGGCGGTACCGAACAGGCGTTCGACGCGCTTGCGCCCGGCCTGAGGGACGATGAGAACGCTAACCCCTTTGCGCCCGGCGCGGCCCGTACGGCCGCTGCGGTGCAACAGCCCTTCGGCATTTTTGGGAAGGGTGGCATGGATGACCAGTTCAAGATCCGGCAAATCAAGACCACGCGAAGCCACGTCGGTGGCGATACAGACTTTGGCGCGCCCATCGCGCAAAGACTGCAAGGCATGACTACGCTCGTTCTGGCTTAATTCCCCCGACAGGGAGACCACGGAAAACCCGCGATTATTAAACCGGCTGGTCATACGATTAACCGCGACACGGGTATCGCAAAAAACAATGGCGTTTTTGGCATCATAATAGCGCAAGACATTGATGATGGCGTTTTCCTGGTCCGACTTGGCCACGGTCAATGCGCGGTATTCAATGTCCAGATGTTGTTTGGCTTGCGTTGTCGGATTCACACGCACCGCATTTTTTTGGTATTTTTTGGTCATGCCAATAATGGTTTTTGGCACGGTTGCCGAGAACATTAATGTCCGGCGCTCTTTCGGTGCGGCGGTGAGGATTAACTCCAGCTCTTCCCGAAAGCCCATTTTTAACATTTCATCGGCTTCATCCAGCACAATGGCCTTCAGCATGCCCATATCAAGGGAGCCGCGCTTGATGTGATCGCACAGGCGTCCGGGAGTCCCGACCACGATATGCGCGCCGCGCCCCAAAACTTTGCGCTCATCGCGCATGTCCATGCCGCCAACACAGGTCGCGAGCCGGGCACCGGTTTCCTTATATAGCCATTCAAGCTCGCGCTTTACCTGCAAAGCCAGCTCTCGTGTCGGCGCGATCACGACGGCCAAAGGCGCCTTTGTTTGCGCAAAGCTATTGCTCTCGCCCAGCAAGGTCGGCGCAAGGGCTAAACCAAAGGCAATGGTTTTGCCAGAACCGGTCTGTGCCGAAACCAACAGATCAACAACGTCCAGGCCCGGGGCGAGCACGGCCTCTTGAACCGGCGTCAGCACCGTATAGCCACGGGCCGTCAGCGTCGCCGCCAATGCCGAGCGCACATTTGGAAAATTTGTCATTGGTATCCTTTGTGGGCATGATTAACGCAAAACAGCGAAAATCCAAAAATTCACCATCCCAGTAAACTACAATGCAAGTTTGCGCCATTCGGCTGGTGTTAAGTCTCTGTGTTTTTAAAAATTTCCCATGAGAGGCTTGTCAACTGTGATTTAGTGTACTACATAACCAATACACTAACACAATTATGTGTGTGTGCAATAATGGTTTGCGCCGTAGAGGTTTTACAAAATGCCCAATGTGCCTGCATGGATTGCCGCCCCCTTTTTGGAAAGGAAACCACGATGACGCCGGATTGGACAGATGATCAGCCAATCTACCGGCAACTGAAGGACAAGGTCGTGACCGCGATAATGGAGGGGGCCTTGGCGGAAGGCGAAGCGCTACCCTCGGTTAGAAATGTCGCCATGGATTTACAGATTAATCCATTCACCGCCTCAAAGGCCTATCAGGAGCTGGTTATGGAAGGTTTTGTAGAAAAACGCCGCGGACTGGGAATGTTCGTTATGGATGGTGCGCGCCGCAAAATACTGGATACGGAACGCTCACGCTTTATGGAAAAAGAATGGCCACGGGTTCTCAAGACCATCCAGCGGCTGGGTTTTAGCGCTGATGAGTTGTTGAAAAACAGCCTGAAACAAGAGGGAAGCTAAGATGACCGATACTGTACTTGATGCCCCGGTGATAAAGGCGCGCAACCTTTCCAAGCGCTTTGGCAAGTTTCGGGCGCTAAAGGGCGTGAGCTTTGATATTCCGCTTGGGCGCATTGTCGGGGTTATTGGTGCCAATGGCGCYGGTAAAACCACACTGCTAAACGCGGTACTGGGACTGTCCTCCTATGAGGGCGAGCTGAGYGTGCTGGGGTTTAACCCGTCAAAACAGCGCAGCGCCCTGATGAAAAATGCCTGTTTCATTTCCGATGTGGCCACCTTGCCCAAATGGATGAAAGTGTCCGAAGTGCTGGAYTATGTTGGYKCGGTGCACCCCAARTTYARYCGCGATAAAGCCATGCAGTTTTTGGCCCGTACCAAAGTGCCGCAGGATAAAAAAATCCGGGCATTATCAAAAGGCATGATCGTGCAGTTGCACCTGGCCATTGTGATGTCCATTGATGCCAAACTGCTGGTATTGGATGAGCCGACTTTGGGTCTGGATATCATCTTTCGCAAACAATTTTACCAAAGCCTGCTGGAAGAATATTTTGATGAAGAGCGCACGGTGATCATCACCACCCACCAGGTCGGCGAGATCGAGCATATCCTCACCGATGTGATGTTCATCAAAGACGGTGAAGTGATGCTGGAAGCCAATATGGAAGAGCTGACCCAGCAATTTATCGAAGTAATGGTCGAGCCGGGCAAAGAWGACGAAGCCCGCGCCCTTGGCCCCATTATGACCGGCACCACCTTTGGCAAGTCCACATACGTTTATAAAAACGTGGACCGCGAAAAACTGTCCAAACTGGGGGAAACCCGCCGCCTTGGACTGGCAGATATCTTTGTGGCTACGATGACAGGAGAAGGGCAATGAAAACCTTTGCTGCGCTGGTAAAGCGTGAAGTGTTGGACGGTAAAAACGGTTATATCCGTGTGCCGCTAATCCTGACTGGTATCACGCTGGTACTGCTCATTCTGTCTACCCTTGGGGTGGGTAATATCAGCTATTCCAATGGCATGGAGCAGGAGAGTATTCACAATTTTGGCGACATCATGAAGCTGGCCGCCGACGGTGACCTTAGCGAGATGTCTCCGGCCATTGCCCTGTTATACTGGGCAACTACGGCGCTGACCTGGGTGGCTTTCCCGTTTGTGATCTTTTTCTCGCTTTTGGGTGCTCTTTATGAAGAGCGCCGGGACCGCTCGATCCTGTTCTGGAAATCCATGCCGGTTGCCGACTGGCAGGAAGTCTCGGCAAAATTCTTTACGCCGCTTATTCTGGCACCAGCCGCTTTTCTGGCAGTGGTCATTGCGGCCCAGTTGTTTACGGCTTTGTATCTCAGCATCCTGATGATGTTCCAGAGCGGCCCGGTGCTGGATTTGTGGCCGGTGGGTTTGATGATCCGTAGCTGGTTTACCTTCTTCGCCCACTATTTACTGTGGATGATCTGGGCCTTGCCAATCCTGGCCTGGTTGTTGTTCGTATCATCCTTCGCCCGTCGCATGCCGTTTCTCTGGGCGATCCTTGTCCCCATTGTGCTGATTGTGGTCGAATCCATGTTTCTGCGCACCCATGTCATCGCCAACTGGATTGGCATGCATCTTGGCGGCTGGCAGGAAGCAGCCTTTGGAAATGGGGATTACCACATTCAAGGCCCCGGCGATGTGATGAACGCCATATTGGGCGAAGTTCAAATGGACGGGCTGACCTATACCCTGGCCAATGGCCAGTTCTGGTTGGGTCTGGTCATTACCGCCGGGTTTATCCTGGGGGCCATCGCCATGCGCAAACGCGCCATATAAGAGACGAAAAGTCTCATTTTCCTCCCCGGAAAACGTGAAAACGGGCCGCCTGTGCGGCCCGTTTTTTATGGAGGTATTCCTAAGCTGGGGACACTTTACCCAGATAAATAAGCGTAAGGCCTAAGGTGTTGGCCAAGCCATGGGATAACATTAACGGCCATAAATTACGTTTCAACAGAAAATAAAACAGACCGGATACAAGGGCGATGGCCCCGGTCGCCAACGCACCGCTTAATCCCTGATAATAGAAATGCTGTTGGCCAAAAATGATGGCCTGCATCACGATAGCGAAAAAAACTCCAAAGGGCGCAAACGTGAACAGTTTTTCAAAACGGCTGATCAGCATGCCCCGAAACAGCACTTCTTCGGTGAAGCCGCCAATGACCCAGGCAATCCCAAGCCAGAAAAGATAGGCCGGCAAATTGCCCGGCACCGCGGCAAACCGGTTCTGGAACCTCTCATTGATGGTGGAAACGGCGCTACCGGCAGGGGGGAAGGCACTGGCCACAACCCCCTCGATCAACGCGCCCAACAGCGTGGTAAGTACCAATATTAAAACGGTCCAAAGCAGCATTTTCATAATACTGTCAGGGCGTTTAAGACCAATATCTGCCCATTTTTGCTGATTTAAAACCAGACAGACACGGCTCATTCCCAGGGCGGCCAAAAGAGAGATAGGGCCCGCATAGGCCCATAGCGCGTCAATGTTTAAGACCAATGCCTTGGTTATATATAGCGTGCCCAAGATCAAAATAATGTCGCGACCGGCCGTGACATAGCCTTGGGGTGCAGTGTTTGGTGTGGTCATAGGATGGGTTCCATTTTRGTTTATTGATTGTCTTGCGACGTTATGCGCTCGCCAAGAGACGTGGTTCGCAAACTTATTTCTGCCTKGTGGATCGCCTTGGTAAGATTGCAATTGATCTCATCAAAAAGAACATCAAAGGCCGCGGCGGCCTTGGGGATGATATGGGTTAACTGTTCGGCCTCTTGGGCACCATTTTTGGTCAGCCTGATAAGTTTGGAGCGTTGGTCATTTTGGTTGGAAAACTTTTCCACCAGACCAAGGGACACCAGCCCGTTGATGCGCTGGGTTGCCATTTGGTGGGTATGATCAAACGCCTGGGCCAGGTTGGTGATGGTGCTCTCTTTTTCTTTGTGCAGGTACATCATGGTCGAGACAGCGGAAGAGGGGGTGCATAGCCCATATTGCGAGAGCATTTGCGTGCCCTGTAAAATCACCAGATCAGATAGGCGTCGGGCGTAATGGGCCAGGAAGGCATTTTCTAATCCGTTTTGAATGATTGGCTGAGTCATATGACTTTCCTATTGCGCAAGTACTTGCGTATATGATGGTTAAGTGACCATGAGTCAAGGCCCCGCCTTTTATGAGTTTATGATTTAAGCCAAAAGCGCGCGCACATGGGGCGGGTTATCTTCCAGCCAGCGGGCCTGACCATCTTCGATGACCAGAATTTCTTCCCATTTGGCCCCGATCCCGTCTTTGCCAAAATGTGGCTCGACCAGCCATAACCCGTCGGTCGGCGGGTGTTCGCTGGTTTGACGGCGGTTCCACAATGGATATTGGTTTTTCAGCCCGGCTTCGGCCAGTTTTCCCTTTAGGATAAACCAGGCCAAGGTGGCGCTATCAAAACCATGATGACGCCAGCCTTTAAGACCCCCCATGCGCCATTTACCCGCCCGGTGGCCCAGCACTTCGCCCGGGTGTTTTTCGTGCACGCTTTCATAGCCCTTGGCCAAGGCGCGTTCATATACATCAGTGGCGATCTGGCAAAACGACTGCCCGTCATTGACCGCATCCAAAATGGACTGACGCTCGGACAAAAGATCACGCATCATCTGGTCATGAGCAGGATTATCGCCAAAGCAAAAACTGTAACTGGTATCGACCAGAAAGCCGTCAAAGATGGGCGCGGCGTCCAGAATAACGCTATCGCCCTTGCACAGCTTATGATCGCGGGGGAAGAAATGACCAACCCGCCAATTGCCGGGCAGGGCCGCCCGTTCGCCAAAAAGCGCCACCGGCAGGTGAAAGAAATTTCCCGCCCCGGCGGCGCGATACTGACGCATCAATTCCCGGGTCACGGTTTTCTCGTCCACGCCTTCTTCCAAGGCTTTGGCCATGTCGTGCTGGATGGCAAAACATTGCTTTTGCAAGGTCAGAAATCTGGCCAGCTCAGCTTTGGTAAAGTTTTTGGTTTTGAAAAACATCGGGTCTGACTAGCAGGCGGGATGAAAATTTGGAACCGGCGGGGCCTAATTTACGCGTCAGCAAAGTTTTTTCTTGCAAATGCCGCGGCCGCCACACATGACTTTACCATGATGATGTTTTGGCTTTTCGCGATCAAACGGCCCCGGTTCACAGGGATGCCCCCCCGATGACATTGGCATTACAGGACATCAGCAAAACCGTTGCTGGCCAAACCCATATCCACACCACCAATCTGACCTTGCAAAAGGGCACCATGAATGTGTTATTGGGGGCGACGCTTGCTGGCAAAACTTCCCTGATGCGACTGATGGCGGGGCTGGATAAACCCACCACAGGAAAAATTTTCTGGAACGATATCGATGTTACCGGCATGCGGGTACAGGACCGCCATGTTGCCATGGTCTATCAGCAGTTCATCAATTATCCGACCATGAGTGTTTACGACAATATTGCCTCGCCTTTGCGTTTATTGCGTAAATCCAAAGCCGAGATCGATGTTGCAGTGCGTAAAACCGCAGCGTTGATGAAACTGACGCCGCACCTTTCCGCCAAACCTTTGGCGCTATCGGGGGGCCAGCAACAACGCTGTGCCTTGGCGCGGGCGCTGGTGAAAGATGCCGGTCTGGTTTTGCTGGACGAGCCACTGGCCAATCTGGATTATAAATTGCGCGAGGAATTACGCGAAGAAATTCCCAAGTATTTCGAGGCCTCCGGTGCCATTTTTGTTTACGCTACGACCGAACCCGAAGAAGCTCTGTTGCTGGGTGGCAATGCGGTGGCTCTTTATGAAGGGCGAATTACCCAGTTTGGCAAAACCCCGGAGGTTTACTGCCGTCCCTGTGATATGGTCACAGCGCAGGTATTTTCCAATCCGCCGATGAATTTTATAGCGGTGCTAAAGACCGGATCCCGGCTGATTTTTGATGACGGTCAAAGCGCCCAGGCACCGGACGGGCTGGCCGATGGACAATACACCGCCGGGTTTCGCCCCCATCATCTGGATATTTATCGCCGCAACAAAACGTCAATGGAATTTAACGGCCGCCTTGTGGTCAGTGAAATTACCGGCTCGGAAACGTATTTGCATGTAGAGCATAAAGGCGAGCGCTGGATAGTGCAGGCGAGCGGCGTGCACGATGTACGTTCTGGTGATGCTTTGTCGGTGTTTTTGGACCCGGCCCATGTCTATATTTTTGACGGGGATGGCGCACTGGCGGCTCCGGCTGATTTTGGGCGGGGGGCTTAAGGACATGGCCAAAATCACCCTTTCCAAACTGGCGCATTCCTATCTGCCTGATCCCAAAGGGGAGGCGGGTTATGCGCTTAAAGAAATGGATCATGTCTGGGAAGATGGCCAGGCCTATGCCCTGYTGGGGCCATCCGGGTGCGGTAAAACCACCTTGCTGAACATTATTTCCGGCTTGCTGACYCCTTCAAACGGGCGGGTATTGTTTGATGATGTTGATGTCACCAATGCCCCAACGGCGGCGCGCAATATCGCCCAGGTTTTCCAGTTCCCGGTGGTTTATGACACCATGAGCGTGCGTAAAAACCTGGCCTTTCCCTTGCGTAATCGCGGCATGGACCGAGCCAGTATCAACACCCGGGTCGAGGCCGTTGCTGCCATTATTGAAATGACCGATGTGCTGGATCAAAAGGCCCAGGCGCTGAGCGCCGATGCCAAACAGAAAATATCGYTGGGCCGGGCTTTGGTGCGCGAAGATGTTAACGCCATCCTTTTCGATGAACCCTTGACGGTGATCGACCCGGCGATGAAATGGGCGCTGCGCACGCAACTGAAATCCATTCATGCGGCGCTTGGCCACACCATGATTTATGTCACCCATGACCAGACCGAGGCCCTGACCTTTGCCGACAAGGTGGTGGTAATGTTCGAGGGCAGGGTGGTGCAGATCGGCACCCCGCAGGCGCTGTTTGAAACCCCGACGCACACCTTTGTTGGCTATTTTATCGGCTCGCCTGGCATGAATGTGTTGACCGCCCGGGTCGAGGGCACCTTTGCCTATATTGGCGATGAAAAAATCGCCCTTGGGGACGATTACGGACAGCCGAGTGGAAAAGTACAGATCGGTATTCGCCCTGAATTTGTTTCTCTGGAAAGCAAAACCGGCATGGCGGCGAAAATTCACCGGGTGGAGGATGTGGGCCGTCATAAAATTATACGGGCCGAACTGTGCGGTCAGGCGGTCAATATGATTGCCCCCGAAGGCACAGAAATTACTGCCGGTACTGCCCGTATCCAGTTCAGGCCCGATGCCATCAGTGTGTTTGTTGAGGACTGGCGGCAGGAACCGGGCGGGAGGGCGCAAGGCTGATGGAAAAGACTCTCAATCAAAAGGCCTGGTTTCTGGTTTTGCCGGTATTTTTGCTGGTGGCGTTTTCTGCGGTCATTCCCCTGATGACCGTGGTCAATTATTCGCTGCAGGACACCTTTGGCAATAACAAATTTTTCTGGGCCGGGCTGGAATGGTATACTGAATTATTGCACTCAGAACGTCTGTGGTCGGCCTTTGGCCGCCAGGTTATATTTTCAGCCATCATTCTGGCCATTGAGGTGCCGCTGGGGGTGTTTGTCGCCCTGAACATGCCCAAAAAAGGGGTTTGGGCCTCACTTTGTCTGGTACTGATGGCGCTGCCCTTACTGATTCCATGGAATGTGGTTGGCACCATCTGGCAGATCTTTGGCCGGGTGGATATTGGTCTGCTGGGCCATACGCTGGCGGCGCTGGGCATTGATTACAACTATACCCGTGACCCCCTTGCCGCGTGGATTACCATCATCACCATGGATGTCTGGCACTGGACGTCTTTGGTGGCGCTGTTGTCCTATGCGGGACTGCAATCCATTCCCCAGGCCTATTATCAGGCAGCGGAAATCGATCAGGCTAGCCGCTGGAGCGTGTTCTGGTTTATTGAGCTTCCCAAAATGCAGGGGGTGTTGATGATCGCCATTCTGATCCGCTTTATGGACAGTTTCATGATCTATACCGAACCCTTTGTGGTCACTGGCGGCGGGCCGGGCAATGCCACCACGTTTCTATCCATTGATCTGGTGAAAATGGCCTTGGGGCAGTTTGATCTGGGCCCGGCAGCGGCATTTTCACTAATGTATTTTCTGGTCGTAATGCTGGTCTCGTGGATGTTTTACACGGTGATGACAAATCTGGATAAAAAGGCGGGCTATTGATGACCATATCTGCTGCGCCCCGTCGTGCAATGATCAACACCAAAGCGCTGGTGATGATTGCCTATATTTTGTTTTTGCTCCTGCCGATTTACTGGCTGATCAATATGAGCCTGAAAACCAATGAAGAGATCATAAGCGTTTTTACTATCTGGCCGCGCCATCTGACCTTTGCCAATTACAAAACCATATTGACCGACCCGGCCTGGTATATGGGCTATGTCAATTCGATGATTTATGTGGTGCAAAACGTGGTGATCTCGCTCAGCGTGGCGCTGCCGGCGGCCTATGCCTTCAGCCGTTACCGGTTCATGGGCGACAAGCATTTGTTCTTCTGGCTGCTGACCAATCGCATGGCCCCACCGGCGGTTTTCGCCCTGCCGTTTTTCCAGCTCTACAGCTCCATTGGCCTGTTTGATACCCACATAGCCGTAGCTTTGGCGCACACGCTGTTTAACGTGCCACTGGCGGTGTGGATTCTCGAAGGCTTTATGCGCGGCGTGCCCAAAGAGATCGACGAAACCGCCTATATTGATGGCTATTCCTTTCCCCGGTTTTTTGTGCGCATTTTTATGCCACTGATCGCCAGCGGTATCGGTGTGGCGGCGTTTTTCTGTTTCATGTTTTCCTGGGTCGAGTTGCTGTTGTCACGCACGCTGACCTCTATTGATGCCAAACCCATTACCGCAGTGATGACCCGCACGGTTTCGGCCTCAGGCATGGACTGGGGGGTACTGGCCGCCGCCGGGGTGCTGACCATCGTGCCGGGGGCCTTAGTGATTTATTTTGTGCGCAATTACATCGCCAAGGGTTTTGCCCTTGGCCGGGTATAAAGGAGAAAGACTATGGGATGGATGGCCTGGACCCTGCCCACCGCGATCTTTTTTGCCGTCATTGGAGCGTTATTGCTGATCATGACGGTGCTGGCGATCCGCTATCCCGAAACCCCGCGCATGGGCATATTGCGTATGGAAACCACTCGGGGGGACCGTCTGTTTATCACGCTTTTGGGTTCGGCCTTTATCTGTCTGGCCTGGCTGGGGCTGGTAGGGGAAAACCTGTGGTGGGCGCTGGGCGTCTGTTTTGTTTATGCGCTGGCGGTTTTTCGCTGGGTCTAGCGGACGTTCCGTCTTAGAGTATGGTTACAGGGAGTATTTTTCATGAAAACCGGATTTTTACACGCAAGTCTTTTATCCTTTTCCATGCTGGTGCTGCCGGGTGCAGTCCATGCCGATATGCCTGCAGCCAAGGCTTTTCTGGACAAGGAAATCGGCGATCTTTCCACGCTCAGCCGTGCTGATCAGGAAAAGGAAATGCAATGGTTTGTGCAGGCCGCTCAGCCGTTTACGGGCATGGAAATCCATGTGGTATCCGAAACCCTGACCACCCWTAAATACGAATCCGAGGTTTTGGCGCCAGCATTTTCCGCCATTACCGGTATCAAGGTTATTCATGATCTGATTGGTGAAGGCGATGTAGTTGAGAAAATCCAGACACAAATGCAGACCGGGCAGAATATTTTTGATGCCTATGTCAATGATTCTGATCTGATCGGTACCCATTGGCGCTATCAAAGCGTGCGTAATCTGACCGACTGGATGGCTGGTGATGGCCAGGCGGTGACCAACCCCATGCTGGATATGGATGATTTTATCGGGGCGTCTTTCACCACCGCCCCCGATGGCAAGCTGTATCAATTGCCGGACCAGCAATTCGCCAACCTTTACTGGTTTCGCTATGACTGGTTCACCGATCCAAAATACAAGGCCGAGTTCAAGGAAAAATACGGCTATGATCTGGGCGTGCCGGTGAACTGGTCCGCCTATGAAGACATTGCCAAATTCTTCACCGGCAAGACCATTGATGGTCGCAAAATCTACGGCAATATGGATTATGGCAAAAAAGACCCATCCCTTGGCTGGCGCTTTACCGATGCCTGGCTTTCCATGGCGGGTAATGGCGACAAAGGTCTGCCCAACGGCAAGCCGGTGGATGAGTGGGGCATTCGGGTGGACGAAAACGATCGCCCCGTCGGTTCTTGTGTGGCCCGGGGCGGCGATACCAATGGCCCGGCGTCCGTTTATGCGGTCAGCAAATATGTCGACTGGCTGAAGAACTATGCGCCGCCGGCGGCCGAAGGCATGACCTTTGGTGAAGCCGGGCCGGTACCGGCGCAAGGCGCGATAGCCCAACAGGCTTTCTGGTACACTGCCTTTACCGCCGACATGGTCAAGCCTGGCCTGCCGGTGGTCAATGATGATGGCTCGCCTAAATGGCGCATGGCCCCCTCTCCCCATGGTGCCTATTGGCACAAGGGGATGAAGCTGGGTTATCAGGATGCGGGCGCGTGGACCTTGATGAAATCCACCCCGGTCAAGCGCGCGCAGGCCGCCTGGCTCTATGCACAATTTGTGACCTCCAAAACCGTAGACGTGAAAAAAAGCCATGTGGGTCTGACCTTCATTCGCCAAAGCACGATTATGGACAAGAGCTTTACCAAACGTGCCCCGGACCTTGGCGGTCTCATCGAGTTTTATCGCTCACCGGCCCGGGTGCAATGGACGCCCACGGGCACCAATGTGCCCGACTACCCCAAGCTGGCGCAGCTGTGGTGGCAAAATATCGGTGATGCCTCTTCGGGGGCCAAAACCGTGCAGGCGGCCATGGACGCGCTATGTACGGCACAGGAAAAGGTGATGCACCGCATAGAGCGAGCCGGGGTGCAGGGCGAATATGGGCCAAAACTGGCCAAGCCGCACGACCTGAAATGGTGGAATGCCTATGCCATCGAGCACGGCACGCTGGCGCCACAATTAAAACTGGATAATGAAAAGCCCACGCCAGTGACCATCGATTATGACACCCTGATTGCCAGCTGGCAGTGATCGGGTGATGGGTACGGCTGAGGGGATAGCACTGGACCGCATCACGCTCTCCCATGGAGATTTGAAATTTGGGGCGCTGGCCTGTGGCTTAACAAAAAATGCAGGCCGACCCTTGGTGCTGTGCCTGCATGGCTTTCCCGATACGGCGCACAGTTTTGCGCTTTTACTGCCGGCATTGGCGGCGGCGGGCTATCGCGCCGTGGCCCCGATGATGCGCGGTTACGAGCCGTCATCCCAGCCAATGGATGGTGATTATGGGCTCACCACACTGGCCCGCGATGTTATTGGCTGGGCGGATGATCTGGGTGAGAAGCAGGTGCATCTGGTCGGCCATGACTGGGGCGCGGCGGTATCCTACCTTGCCGGGGCCATGGCCCCGGATCGGTTTTATTCGCTCAGCACGCTGGCGGTGCCCCATGCGGCGCGCTTCGCCGATGGCATTAAGGCGGTGCCCGGCCAATTGATCAAATCCTGGTATATGACGTTTTTCCAGCTGCGCGGTCTTGCTGACTGGGTGGTGGAACGAAACGACTGGGCGTTGGTTAAACGTTTATGGAAAGCCTGGTCACCGGGATATGATCTTGCGCCCCAAGACTGGGCGGTCATGCGAGATGTCTTTGCCGCCCCCGGGGTGAAGTCGGCCATGCTGGCCTATTACCGGCAAAATGCTTCACCGGCGGTTATGTTTGGCCTGAAAAAAACTGAGGCCAGCGCCCTGACCTGCGTACCGGTGCCCACCTTGGCCATCACTGGGGCCGATGATGGCTGTATTGATACGCGGCTTTATGATCATCTTTTTCGCAAAGAAGATTTCCCCAAAGGTTTTAAGGTCGAGCGTATTGCCGGGGCTGGTCATTTCGCCCATCTGGAAAATCCGGAAATGGTCAATGCGCTGGTGCTGGACTGGCTGGCCAGAAATTAAGGGCAGGGCATGGTCAATTTCAGCCCCCAACGCCGGTAATGTCCTGGGTAAGCTCCATAAAGTGCTGATATTGGGCGGCTGATTTAAAATCATTGATATTGACGATAATGGTGCCATCGGCAAAACCGGTCACATAAGAAGACACCGTCGTCTTATACCCCTTTGCAATCGTATAGCCGACCTTGGAAAGAGACGTAGAAACGGAGATTTTTCCTCCTCCCGAACCGCGCCGATCGCCATGAATAACGTATGATTTCCCTGTGGATTTATCTTTGAAAACCAGGTCGTCCGGGAAATAGGTCATGCCCCATGAATTGCCATCAACAAGCATGCTGCCGCTGCAGGCTTCATGATCAATATAACCTTGCAGCTTTCCGATGATAATATAGCCAGAGCCGCTGCTGCCGCTCTTCGGTGTCACAAACACAGAGGGCAGACCTCTGTCGCCTGTCTCCAGACTTACGCTAATATCAAACTCTCCACGGCCGCAACTGTCACTGTATGAACAGCCACGCTCTGTAAAGTGCGAACTATAAGCCCCGTTTTCCATATAACGCTCTTTGCGCCCGTACAATATGTGCGGAATTTCCTCATCCATCAGATATTGAAAAGCGCGATCAATGACCGGGCCATAGGTGGTTTTTCCCGCGTGTGCACCCATTTTTGCCATCAGGCACCTGCCAGAATCTTCGGCGTGCACAGGTATGGCGATCAAGCCAAAAGCTAAAATGGCACCGGCCAGGGCAAGGTTCTTGAAATTTTTCATGCCGTCTTCCTTTACTCAAAAAAACTGTTGGTGATCAGGGCGTTGATATTATGGCAATTGCCAAATCACAGCCGTGGTATCTGCTGATCCACTAATCAATTTGGACCCGTCCGGGCTAAAGGCAATGGTGCGAACCTGATCGGTGTGTGTACCAGACAGGGTTTATAACAATGCGCTGGTTTTAACGTCCCAGATGTAAATATTACCGTTAGAAGAGCAGACTGCAATTGATTTGCCATCGGGGTTATAGGCCAGGGCAAATATCAAACCATACCGTTTGAAATCCTCATCAGAACCTTCGACTAGCGTGCGGACTTTATTGCCGGTTTTTGTATTCAAAATATCAATTTTTGAGCCTTGATTGGAGGCAATATTTAAGCCATCTGGACTAAAAACGGCATGATCAAACGTTTGGTACTTATCGGCTTTCAGGCCGTATATCCGCTCTCCGGTCTTGGCGTTCCAAAGCACCATATTGCCGTCCAGTGCTGTCGTGAGAACTAATTTTCCATTGGGGCTGAAAACGGCAGATGTAACCATTTTTGTATGGCCGGAAAGGTGCAGCATACGACCCTTTTTTTTGTGCTTTTGTGCTTTTTTAATGTTGATAATATTTACGGGAACGCCACCATTAATATAGGCCACGAGAAGGCTTTTTCCATCAGGGCTATAATCAACCGCCACTACACCAGGAAGACTGGCGACATATTTAACCTTCCTCTTTTCTATATCAAATTGTAATATAGACCCTTTGTTATTATCGTAATGACCAACGAATATATTTCTGCTGTCCGGGCTGAAGGCAACGCTGCTGGTGACCCCTTTTCCATTGTTTATCTTTGAGGAAAATTTCTGGCTTCCGTCTCTGACATTCCAGACAATAACTTTGCTATCATCAGAGGTGGTGGCAACCAGTCTGCCGTTTGGACTAAAGGCCACATCGGTTATTCCCTCCCAATGCCCTCGCAAAACATGAAGAGCTTTTGGGTTTTGGGCCAACGCGCTTTGAGCGCCCAGCAAAAGTGCGATAGTCAAAGCCCACATCGTCATAAGTTTTATTGCAGTTTTTTGCATTTTATTTCCATCGGCTTAGAGAAATACATATATTTGGAAATATACTGGCTCCACTAATATTATATATCAATGCTACATTTGTAGGGTCCAGACTCATTCAAATCCAGTAGCAGATCAGGGCGGCAAGGCATAATGCGGCCATAAAGTTGGTGGCGTTTTTGTCGTAGCGAGTGGCGATAC
>NVVU01000032.1 GCA_002733485.1 Robiginitomaculum sp. | reverse complement strand
CAGCCCAAGGCACAATGGGTGGCCGTTGCAGATGGTAAAATTGTGGCGTTAGGTAATGGGACCCCGCCTAAAACGCTAGATAATCGCCACACTCAGATAGAGAAACGCTTTGCGGACAAGGTTTTAATGCCGGGGTTTATTGACCCGCATTTGCACCCGATGATCGCAGCAGTTTTGCTGCCCACCCACTTTATCACCCCAGAGGACTGGGATTTGCCACGCGGCTTTGAAGCCGGGGTTAAAACGCGTCAAGCTTACTTGGAAAAACTGAAAAAAGAACTGGCCGCCGCGCCGCCGGATCAGCCCTTTATCACCTGGGGCTGGCATGAGCTATGGCATGGCCCGATGAGCCGCGATGGTCTTGACGCACTGGACAGCACTAAGCCGGTGTTTATATGGCAGCGTTCATTCCATGAAATTGTGACCAACACCAAAGGAATGGAATATCTGGGCGTTGGCCAAAAGACTGCTTTTGATGCGTTGGTTGACCAGCCCGGCATTGACCCGTCTCATGCTGATTTTGAACGGGGGTATTTTTCTGAAACCGCGCTGGCGGCGGCCTTTCGCCGTCTGGCACCGGCGGTGATGGCCCCCAAATGGCTGGGCCAGGGTCTTGGCGAAATGAACGCCCTGTTGCTACAAAACGGCGTGACCACCGTTTCGGACATGGCCACCGGCATTTTTGGCTCCTTTCCCATGGAGGCCGGCCTGATCAGGAAAACTTATGCTGGTTCAGGCATTCCCTTGCGGGTGATGCTGATGCCCTATGCGAGCGAGGTGACGGCGCGGGCCGGCTCTTTGGCGGCAGCCCCGGCATTGATCAAAAATGACGAGGCAGCCTTTCAGGGCACCCGCGTTTTTATGAATAACCGCGTAAAATTGCTGGCCGATGGCGCATTTTTTGTACCGGCGATGAAGCTGAAATCCCCCGCCTATCTTGATGGCCGCGAAGGCAAATGGATTACCAAACCGGATCAATTGCGCCAGCAGGCACAAACCTTTTGGAATGCGGGGTTTAACCTGCATATTCATGTTAATGGCGATGGTGGGCTGGATACGGTGCTGGATATTCTTGCCGACCTGCCGCGCGATGGTGTGCATGTGGATCAACGCATCATTCTTGAGCATTTGGGCATTTCCCGTGAAGACCAGATCGCCCGCATTGCCAAAATGAGCCTGATGGTCTCGGCCCAGCCCAATTATCTTTATGTGCTTAGCGGCAAATATGCTGGAAAGTTGCTGGAAAAAGATCAGGCCGAACACATGGTTCGCCTTGGCTCGCTGGAGCGTGCAGGCGTACCTTTGGCGCTGCATTCCGACATGACCATGGCCCCGGCAGATCCACTTTTTCTGGCCTGGATCGCGGTCAACCGCATCAATATGGACGGACAGCTTATGGCCCCCGATGAGCGCRTTTCCGTAGATGCCGCCATGCGCGCCATAACCATTGAGGCGGCGCGGATGATTGGTCTGGAGGACCGGATCGGTTCGTTGGCCCATGGTAAAACCGCCGATTTTACGGTGCTGGACGAAAACCCCTATGCCGTGGACCCCTTGCGTTTGAAAGACATCCATGTGGATGGCGTGGTTTTTGAGGGAAAATGGTATAGGGCCTCAAAAAAGGCGGGGCCAGCACCCTGACCCCGCCCCTTTAGCGGCTTATAAAGCAAGCTGGTTTTAGTACCGGTAAGCGTCCGATTTAAACGGTCCGCTAACCGGGACACCGATATAATCGGCCTGTTCAGCGCTAAGCACGGTAAGGTCTGCATTCAGTTTGTCCAGATGCAGGCGCGCGACTTTTTCGTCCAGATGTTTAGGCAGGGTATAGACCTGGTTTTCATATTTATTGGCGTTTTTCCACAACTCGATCTGAGCCAGCGTCTGATTGGTAAAGCTGGCAGACATGACAAAACTGGGATGGCCCGTGGCATTGCCCAAATTCACCAGCCGGCCTTCGGACAGCAGCAACATGCGGTTGCCAGAAGGCAGGTCAATCATGTCCACCTGGGGCTTAATGTTGGTCCATTTATAGTTTTTCATGTCGGCCACAGCAATTTCGTTATCGAAATGGCCAATATTGCAGACAATCGCCATGTCTTTGAGCGCCCGCATATGGTCAGCGGTGACAATATCCTTATTACCCGTGGTGGTGACGATAATGTCCACATTGGTAATCACATCATCCAGGCGGCGCACTTCAAAGCCGTCCATGGCGGCCTGCAAAGCGCAAATGGGGTCAATTTCGGTAACAATCACCCGGGCACCTGAGCCGGAAAGGCTTTGGGCCGAGCCCTTGCCCACATCACCATAACCGCACACAACGGCAACCTTGCCGGCCATCATCACATCGGTGCCGCGTCGAATGGCGTCTACCAGACTTTCCCGGCAACCGTATTTATTATCAAATTTGGATTTGGTAACGCTGTCATTGACGTTAATGGCGGGGATTTTCAACGTGCCCTTTTTGGCCATTTCGTAAAGACGATGCACGCCGGTGGTGGTTTCTTCGGATACGCCAACGATATCATCCAACAGCTCGGGGTGTTTTTCATGCAATATCAAAGTCAGATCGCCGCCATCATCCAGAAGAATGTTTGGCGTCCAGCCGTCAGGACCTTTGATGGTTTGTTCAATACACCATTCGTATTCCTCGTCCGTTTCGCCTTTCSRGGYANMWWASSSSMAMRYYARWRKMGGYAWWMGCRKCRSCCRSSKSSTCCTSGGTNNAGANNNTATTACATGACGACCAGCGCACTTCGGCACCCAATGCCGTCAGGGTTTCAATCAACACCGCCGTTTGAATGGTCATGTGCAAACAGCCGGTAATGCGCGCGCCCTTTAGGGGTTGTTCCTTGGCAAATTCCTCACGGGTCGACATTAATCCCGGCATTTCCACTTCGGCAATGTCGATTTCCTTACGGCCCCATTCAGCGAGACTGATGTCTTTGACTTTATAGTCGGTTTGCGCAGTCATTGTTTTTGCGTCCTAGTTCTTTTCGGCATAAAAGCAATTGCGGTCAGGAAAGCCGTCATCCTGGCACGCGGGCAGGAACGTTGRCTTGCCCGGTTCTGCCCTGCCTATATCAACGGCGACAGGCCCTGACAAGGTGATATAAAGATATCTTTATATCGTTAACACGCGTGCCGGCGCGCTTCACCTTTTGATCGCGATCTTTTTATAACTTAAATTAGGTTTAGCGCTGAACCATAGTCAAGACGTCTTTGAGATTCCCCTCTTAGGAGACCTTCGTTTTATAAACGCGTTCAAAGCTATATATCTTTTCCCTGGGAGATATTATGGGCGGCCTTATACAACATCTAAGTGAACAAAAGTATGGCCGCCGTAGGGTGCATTTCTCTTTAAGGGATGGGGTTGTGGCTATGCCCTCTGCCGATAATCACGCCCWGGATGGCGAKACCAAWAAACTGGAATTAAGATTTAATGATGGCTCTGYCTGCRTAGCCGATGCGGCTCAGTGGAATATTCATTGTCATTCTGGCGATGTAATTACACAGGTTTTGCTCGGCTCGGGTAAAAACAGACACAGCACGCTGGCTGCCGTTATCAACCGCACCCAGCGTGAGCGCCAGCGGGTAGAGCCTTTGCAGGTATTGCTGCGGAAGGTCGGCGTTTGCCGCTCTTTGTATTGGTGGGTCAGCTTTGTTTTTCTCAGCATCACCGCAGTAATTACAGAACGCGGCTTTTTTGCCCGCGAGATTGCCAGTTTTTTATCCAGCGTTGAAGAGCGCCTCTTCTCGCCCTTGCGCCCATTACTACAGATCATCTCGCAACCCTTGGATTCCGCGTTCAGCTGGCTGCCTATGCCTGCCTGGACCATTCAAACATCAGCATCTTTTGGATCCCTGCAAGACCATGGGGCGGTTTTATATGTAGCGGCCTTTGTCCTGATTTTGATTTTATGGTCCCGGTCTTTGCGGCTTTTGACCGTTCCTTTGTTTGCTCTGTTGCTGTTTATATTAAAAACCCGTCTGTTCGGGTTTGGCGGCGCCCATGGGGCGGTTTTATGCTGGTACGCCCCGGTTCTGGTGCTGATGGTTTTATCGGGGCTGGTTAATCGTTATCGGGATCGCTGGCGCATGTCCTCCCGACTTTCGGCGATTTGTAAAAGTCAGATCGCGCGGCCCTTGTCCCCCAACGAAAAAAACAATGAATCCCCACCAGGCAATGTGCCATTAAACCCTTTTGACAACCACATACCCGCAACTGAACCGCCGGTGTTACTGGCAGCAAACAGCCCTTAGCGCGCTTGCGCACGATACTGTAATTAGAATTTTATGGAAGATTCGATCCGGATTGCAGAATCTTTTTCGCTGGAAAGCGATGGCAGCACACGGTCATTCGGTGTGGATATCCGAAGGTCCCCCGGAGCCCCAAAGCTGAGGCTGCCGCCAAGGCGTATACGGGGGCTGAGATCAAAATATGCGCCCGCGCTCATGCGGTCCATGTTTTCATAAGCGCTGTCTTTAATGTCAAAATTGACAGTAACGCCCCATTTGCTGCTGGCGGGAATGGCAACCCCTGGCGTACGGATAGGCACGACTGAGCGGCCCTCATCACGGCTTTCATCACGAACGGTAAAGGCGCGGTTCCAAGGCAAGGAAGAATCCGTTGCGCGCACACCGACAACCTCGTCGGACACAACAGGTCCGGCAAAAACCGAAAAGGCCAAAATGGCCAGTATGGACTGCATGCGCTTCATGCTTTGTCAGGTCCCTGTTCGTTCTTTACGGCACCACCATAACTCTTACTGGTGCATTCTAACTAGATTCCATCAAGATTACATTAATGCTCAAAAGGGCCTTATATAACCTAGTGTCTGCTCACTTTGATGCCTAGAGGTGAGCTGCGATCCGGTCACAGCGCCGTAATCCTCTGATTACGAACTGACTGTGACCGGCCGCGAGCAGCCCCATCCCCCGGACGCCAGCGTTTTCCATGAACGATGGTACAATCATGGTCAAGAAAAAACAGACCGGCGCATTGTGCTTCTTTGATATTGTGGCTCAAGAGCAACAAATCGTTTTGTGAAATGTTACAAAAAATACGTGCCCGGCCTGTAAAGCAAGACTGGCCTAGACGGATCAGCATGGTATACACGCGGTCGAATTATGTTCGCGGCAGACCTGCCGTTCCATGCGGAGAATTTTTATGCGTGCAAATGTTCGCATCGCCATCATCGTTTTGGCGACCACTGCCATTGCTTCATGCTCAACTTTTGGCGGTAAAGGCCGGTCAGATACGGGCGCAAAGCGATCTGGCGGCCTGTTCAGTAGCTCCAAGTCTGTGTCGGGTATCGGCGTAAACAGTTTTTTGTGGCGGGCGGCGCTGGAAACCATTGAGTTCATGCCGCTAAACTCTGCCGACCCTTATGGCGGCGTTATTATTACCAGCTGGCACAGCGAAGCCAGCACCCCTAATGAGCGCTTCAAGGCCACGGTCTATATTCTGGATACGCGCTTGCGTGCCGATGCCATCAAGGTTTCCGTATTTAAGCAAAAGCTGGGCGCCAATGGAAACTGGGCTGATGCCGATGTGGATCCAGATACGGAAATTCAGATCGAAAATGCCATTCTTACCCGCGCCAGAGAGTTGAAAATATCCACTCTGGGATAAACCATAAGTATTTGAAAGTTATGGTTTATTATGATATATTACGATCATTCAACCAGCGAGAAAAAGTGGCAGAAGGCCTGGGACGACAGCGAAGCCTTTAAGGCGGCCTCAGACAACAGCCACAAAAAAAAGGCCTATGTGCTGGAAATGTTTCCCTACCCTTCGGGGCGGATTCATATGGGCCATGTACGCAATTATTCCATGGGCGACGTCATTGCCCGTTATCGTCTGGCAAACGGGTTTTCGGTACTGCACCCTATGGGCTGGGATGCCTTTGGCATGCCGGCGGAAAACGCCGCCTTGGCGCACAAAACCCACCCCAAGGCCTGGACCTATGAAAACATAGACGCCATGCGCGAGCAGATGCAGCGCCTTGGTTTTGCCCTGGACTGGAGTCGGGAGTTTGCCACTTGTGATCCGGAATATTATGGCCAGCAGCAAAAAATATTCCTGGCTTTCTGGAAGGCCGGACTGGTTTATCGCAAATCCTCTAAAGTAAACTGGGATCCGGTGGATCAAACGGTTCTGGCCAATGAACAGGTTATTGACGGGCGCGGCTGGCGCTCTGGTGCGCTGGTAGAAACCCGCGAGCTGACCCAATGGTTTTTCAAAATCACCGATTATGCCGAGGACCTGTTACGCGGTCTTGATGAACTGGATCGCTGGCCGAACAAGGTCAAGATGATGCAGGCCAACTGGATTGGCCGCTCCGAAGGGTTGCAGTTCAGCTTTGCCCTTGATGAGCGCACGCCTTGCGAGGGTGTTGATGGCATTGAGGTCTACACCACACGCCCGGATACGCTCTATGGAGCAAGTTTTCTGGCATTAGCTCCGGATCATCCGGTGATCCAGCGCTTGGCCCGGTTCAGGCCCGAACTAAAGGCTTTTGCAGACAAGTGCGCCCGCCTGGGCACCACCGAAGAAGCGGTTGAGCGCGCCGAAAAAGAAGGCATTGACACCGGCCTTCGGGTCAAACACCCCTTTATTGAGGGTAAAACACTGCCCGTATGGACGGCCAATTTTGTTCTGATGAATTATGGCACGGGGGCTATTTTTGCCTGTCCGGCAGGCGATCAGCGCGATTTGGACTTTGCTCGCAAATATGATTTACCCGTTCTGGCTGTGGTCTGCCCGGAAGGCAAAACCCCGCAAGAGGCCGAAATTGGTGATGCCGCCTATACCGGCAGCGGCACCTTGATGAATTCTGGATTTCTGGACGGCCTGCCGGTTGATGAGGCCATTACCAAAGCCTGTGACGCCATCGAGGCCGCCGACCAGGGGGCGCGCACCATAAATTATCGCCTGCGAGACTGGGGGGTTTCTCGCCAGCGCTATTGGGGATGTCCGATCCCTGCTGTGCATTGCGAAAAATGTGGTGTGGTGCCGGTGGCTGAGGAAAGCCTGCCCGTTATTCTGCCGGATGACGTTAGCTTTGATCAACCGGGGAATCCGCTGGCACGGGCCGAACGCTGGAAACAAACCCAATGCCCGACCTGTGGCGGCGAGGCCGTGCGCGAAACGGATACGCTGGATACGTTTGTAGACTCGTCCTGGTATTTTGCGCGCTTTTGTTCCCCTCATGCGGATGAGCCGGTCGATCTGCAATCTTCAAAATTCTACCTTCCCGTGGATCAATATATTGGCGGCGTGGAACATGCCGTTTTGCATTTGCTCTATGCCCGGTTTTTTACCCGCGCCATGAAAGATTGCGGCCTGCTGGAAATAGAGGGCAATGAGCCTTTTGCCGGCCTTTTTACCCAGGGCATGGTCACCCACCAGACCTATAAGAGCGATAAGGGTGAATGGCTGCCCCCTACCGACGTGGAGCGCCAGGGGGAAGGTTGGGTCGAACGCAGCACCGGCAAGCCCGTAACCGCCGGGGCCATTGAAAAAATGTCTAAATCCCGGCTTAACACCGTTGACCCCAAAGACATTATTGCCCGGTTTGGGGCCGATGTTGCCCGCTGGTTTGTGCTTTCCGATTCGCCCCCTGAACGGGATGTGGAATGGACCAGTGCTGGCGTTGAGGGGGCCAACCGCTTTGTTCAAAGGGTGTGGGCCTGCACCTGTGCGGCCACGGCCAAAACCGGCAATGATGCTCCCGATGAAACCATGGAACGCCTGCGCCATAAAACGATTCGCGCCGTTGGTGAAGACATAGAGGGGTTTCGCTTTAACCGGGCCATTGCGCGGCTTTATGATTTTCTGAATGCCGTTCGAAAGGCCCCTGAAAACACTAATGTTAATTCGGTCATGCGCACTTTTTCACAATTGCTGGCTCCCTTTGCGCCGCACCTGGCGGAAAGCTGTTGGGAAAAGCTGGGCGGCGCCGGCCTGGTCGCTCAAGCCTCCTGGCCGGCCTATAATAAAGCGCTATCGGAAGATGAAGAGATCATGATCCCTGTGCAGATCAACGGCAAGCGCCGCGGTGAATATTCTGCCCCGCGTGGCCTTCCCAAAGACGAGGCGGAAAAACGCGCCCTTGCCAATGAGGGGGCAATTCGGGCACTTAAGGGCCTTACTGTGCGCAAAGTCATTGTTGTGCCTGATCGTATCGTCAACATAGTGGCCAATTAATATGAAATTTTTCCAATATAGTTTGTCTGCCTGCCTGCTGCTTTTGTTATCTGCCTGCGCCGGGTTTCAACCATTATATGGGGATAACACCGCAGTACGCCGCAGCTTTGAAAACCTGAGCCTGGCCCCTATTGACGGCCGGGCTGGCTTTTTGTTTGCACAGGCATTGCAGGATCGTGGCGGTATTCAGGGCGGGCAATCCGGTCTCTATGTGCTGGAAACGAATTTACGAAAAACCCAGGCCAATGTTGGCGTACGGGTTGATGACGTCTCCACCCGGGCTCGCCTGACTTTACGCGCGCGCTATACGGTTCGTGGTCGCAATGGCAAAGTTGCCTATAAAGGCAATGCCATTAGCGAAACCGCCTTTGATATTCCCGACCAACCCTATGGCGCGATTGCTGCTGAACAATATGCAGAAGAAACCGCCGCGATCGTTCTGGCAGAAAAGGTCATGAATGATCTGGCGGTGTTCTTTGCCAGCCTGCCGGAAGAGCGTTGAAACTCTCCGGCGCCGCCATAAACCGGTTCATTAAAAACCCTGACCCGGCCATTCATATTATCCTTCTTTAYGGGCCGGATCACGGTCTGGTGGCAGAACGCGCTGAAGCGTTGGAGGCTATATATCTTGGCGATGATGCCGGGCCTTTTTCCCAAACCGGGCTGAATCAATCGGACACCAAATCCGACCCGGCAATCCTTCAGGACAGTATCTGCGCCATGGCCCTGGGCGGCGGCAAACGGGTGGTCCGGCTTAAAACCAGTGCTGATCAATCGGCCAAAACCGTTAAAGACCTGCTCGCGGCATTGCATGCAAACGAGATCCGTCCGGCGGCATTATTACTAATTGAAGCCGGGGATCTCAGCCCACGGTCAACCTTACGCAAATCTATCGAGCAGGATAAAGCGCTGGCCATAACCATTCCCTGTTATGCCCCGGGTTTGGCTGATTTGCGCGAGCAGGCCGTAGAAATAGCGAAAAAATTTAGGCTGCGATATGACGATGGCGCTCTGGATCATTTGCTTGGTCGTTTGCCGCAAGATCGCGCCCTGGCCGATAGCGAGCTGAACAAACTCACCCTCTATGCCGCCAAAAATGAGGATGGCTTAATCCGGGTTGAAGATGTAATGGCCATCATTACAGACACGCAGGCACAAAATCTTGACGCCTTTACCTATGCCGTTGCGGACGGCGATACCATTAGGGCCGATCAGCACCTGATCCGCGCCACAGAAGCCGGACAGTCGCCCATAGCACTGTTGCGGGCCTTACAGAGACACTTTTTACGCCTGAGCGAGGCCAAAACGGCAACCGACGCAGGCCGTGATATAAAATCCGCCATGGCTAGCCTGCGCCCTCCCGTGTTTTTCATGTTTCAATCGCGCTTTTCACGCCAACTTGGCCGATGGTCAACACCGGCGCTGGTTCGTGTGTTGGAACACGGTCTTGCGACCGAGCAGGCGATGAAAAGAAGCGGTGCCCTGCCCCATAATCTGCTGGCACGGCTAGTCATAAAAATCTGTGCTGGCAAGCCTTAAGCCCGCTCAGTTTATCAATCCCGGGTCAGGCGGCGACACAAATCATCCAACTGTTCCAGCGTGCTGAAATTAATTTGTAATTGACCAGAGCCATTGGCGCGTGACGTTACCGATACCGCCAGACCCAAACGCCGGGTCAGGTCTTCTTCCAATGCCAGCGTGTCCGGGTCTTTGGCCTGGCTGGCTATATGGTTCCGGTTTTTGGTTTCCGGCGCGGTGCTGGCCTGGCGGGCCATTTCTTCGGTTTGGCGAACGTTTAGCCCTTGTGCCGTCACGCGGGCAGCCATTTCTTCGGGGTTTGGGGTGTTGATCAGGGCGCGGCCGTGGCCCGCGCTTAACCGACCCTCGCAAATCATGTCCTGCACCGATGATGGCAGGCTGAGCAGGCGGATCGCATTGGCAATGGCGGCGCGGCTTTTACCAACAACCCGTGCAATGTCTTCCTGGGTATGGTTGAACTGTTCAGAAAGCACAGAAAACCCCCGGGCCTCTTCGATGGGGTCTAGGTCTGTCCGCTGGATATTTTCCACCAGCGCAATTTCCAAGACTTCGCGATCTGATAAATCACGGGCAATCACGGGAACATCATGCAGGCCCGCCCGTTGCGCCGCGCGCCAGCGCCTCTCGCCTGCTACAATCTGATAGCCGTCGCCCCCTGGTATGGGGCGAACGATAATGGGTTGCAGCACACCCTTTTCAGCGATCGAGCGCGTCAGCTCTTCCAGCGCCTCCTCATCAAAGCGCCGCCTTGGTTGATCCGGATTTCGGCTCAGGGATTCAATGGGAACACGGTTATCGTGGTTCATATTCGGGCCCGCGTTTTTGACCGGCTCCGTCTCTCCAAGCAAAGCGGACAGACCGCGCCCCAGTCGTTGTCCCTTGGGATGTTCGCTCATAATGCTCTCACTTTATTTTCGCGGCGTATAACTTCGCTGGCCAACTTCATATAAGCCTGACTGCCCGCACACATATGGTCATAAATCAGCGCCGGCTGGCCATAGGACGGGGCCTCTGAAACCCTGACATTGCGCGGGATCACGGTATCATAAACCGTGTCGCCAAAATGTTTGCGTACGTCGTCCGAAACCTGTTTGGATAAATTATTTCGCGGATCATACATGGTCAGCACCAAGCCCTGAATTTCCAGACGCGGGTTAAGGTTGGACCTGACCAGATCTACGGTACGGAGAAGCTGGCTTAGGCCTTCCAGCGCAAAAAACTCGCACTGTAATGGCACCAGCAGGGCGTCGGCGGCGGTCAGGGCGTTGACCGTCAGTACATTTAGCGATGGTGGACAATCAATCAGCACATATTCATAATCGCTGTCTTTCTTCAGATCCTCCAGGGCGTCTTTAAGTCGATGCGAGCGTCGCGAAACATTGGCCAGCTCCAGCTCCGCCCCTGCCAGGTCCGCTTCGGCGGGGGCAATATGAAGCCCGGGAATCTTGGTGTGTATAATTGATTTTAATAACGGCACCTTGCCAACCACCACATCATAAGTGGTGGTGTGCCGCTCCGCATGGCTCACCCCCAGACCCGTGGAGGCATTGCCCTGGGGGTCCAGATCCAAAATCAGGGTTTTTTTGCCAATCGCACTCAGAGCCGTTGCCAGATTAATCGTGGTCGTGGTTTTCCCCACCCCGCCCTTTTGGTTGGCAACAGCAATAATACGAAGGACAGGTGGTGAATTAGACACGATAGGCTTTCCTGATTTTCAAAATACTGGCCGTTTTTTCCGTCATGCTCGGTATGGTTTCATACGCCAGCGCCCAGTCTTTGCGCGCTTCTCCTATTTCTTTTTCCACCTCTGCGCCTTTGAGAAACAATTGCAGGGTTTGCGGTCCGACAAAGGGGGCGCAGAGCGCCAGCAGTCTGGGTAATGGCGCCAGCGCCCGGGCCGTTATGACATCATAGTCCTGCGGGGGCAATGATTCAGAGCGGGCGCAAATCACTTCTGCGGGCGCGCCGGTTTCCTCAATGCAAACGCGCAAAAAGGCGGCCTTTTTGGCATTTGATTCCACTAAAGTTACATGCACCGGATGGTCTTCCATTCGCATCAGCGCGATGGCCAGACCGGGAAAGCCCGCACCGGAACCAAGGTCAATCAAACGCCTGGCCTCATTGGGGACTAAAGGGGCTAATTGTGCGCTATCCAAGGCATGGCGGGTCCAAAATGCTGGCAAAGTGCCAGAGGCCACCAGGTTGATCTTTTTGGACCATTTGTGCAAAAGGTCATGCCAGCATGAAAACCGCGCCAGTGTTTCACGTGAAACATTCATCTGGCGGCTAAAATCATCTCTCCCTGTTGGGTTTGCGTTTTGGGTCTCTGGCATGATCGCTCAGACCCACGCTTTTTGCTGTTTGGCGCGCTTTACATAATGTGACAAGAGGGCGATTGCGCCCGGCGAAACCCCCTCCAGTCGGCCCGCCTGACCCAGGGTTTCCGGTTGGGCCTTGATCAGCTTTTCCCTGGCCTCATTGGAAAGGCCTGAAATCTGATTATAATTAATATCCTCAGGCAGGCGCTGGTGCTCTTCGCGTTTAAAGCGCTTTACATCCCGCTGCTGGCGCTCCAGATACCCCGCATAGCGCGCATCAATGGCCAGTTGTTCAGCAATTTTTGGATCGGTCGCCCTCATTAGCGGCCAGGCACGGACCACATCCTCCCAGCCCCTGTCCGGATACGCCAAAATGTCCAGTGGCGTGCGTCGCACCCCGTCCTGATTGACTTTTATATCCACCTTTGCCAGTTCTTGCGGCGTTTTTCGGCATTGCCGGGCCAAAGACCGGGCCACGGTTAGCGCCTCGCTTTTGTGTTCAAAAGCTTTTTGGCGCCCTTTACCGACGCACCCCAGCCCCAACCCCATTGGAGTCAGGCGTTGGTCGGCGTTATCCGCCCGCAGGCTGAGGCGGTATTCGGCACGTGAAGTGTACATCCGGTACGGCTCGCTAACCCCATGGCTGGTCAAATCATCAACCATCACGCCCAGATACGCTTCGCTGCGATCTGGCACAAAGGCGGGTGAACCACCGGCATAAAGCGCTGCATTCAATCCCGCGAGCAAACCTTGCGCGGCCGCCTCTTCATAACCGGTGGTGCCATTGATCTGCCCGGCCAGATAAAGACCGGTGACCGACTTTACCTGCAGGCTGGCCTTCAGGGCTCGCGGATCCACATAGTCATATTCAATGGCATAGCCATAACGATGCACCCGCACGTTTTGCATACCGGTCATGGTACGCAAAAACTGATCCTGAACCTCAGCTGGCAGCGAGGTGGAAATGCCATTTGGATAAACCAGCGGGCTATCCAGGCCTTCGGGCTCTAAAAATACCTGATGGCCAGTTTTGTCAGCAAAGCGGGTGATTTTATCCTCAATCGAGGGACAGTATCGCGGGCCCGTGCCGCTAATATTACCGGCATGCATGGCTGATAGCGACAGGTTTTGCGCTATGATTTTATGGGTTTCTGGATTGGTCCAGCTAATCCCGCAGGAAATTTGCGGCACCGTGATCGTCTCTGTCATAAAGGATAGCGGCACGGGATGCTCGTCAGCCTTTTGCATTTCCAGCGCATCCCAGTCAATGCTGTCTTTCTCAAGGCGTGCCGGCGTGCCGGTTTTAAGGCGGCCCATGGGCAGGTTCAGCGCCGCCAGGGTTTTTGCCAGCCCAGTGGATGGCGCTTCGCCATACCGGCCCGCTGCCTCTTGTTCTGCACCGCGATGAATAACGCCGTTTAAAAACGTGCCGGTGGTCAGCACCAGCGCAGCACATGCATACCGCGCGCCGCTGGCACACAAAACAGCACCAACCGTATTACCCTTGATTTCAATACCTTCGACCCGGTCCTCACAAACCTCCAGCCCCTCTTGTTCCGCGATCAGATTGGTCATCGCGGCTTGATAGAGCTGGCGGTCCGATTGGGTGCGCGGTCCCTGCACCGCCGGGCCCTTGCTGCGATTAAGCAGGCGAAACTGTATGCCCGAAGCATCCGCCGCCTTGCCCATCAAGCCATCCAGCGCATCCACCTCACGCACCAAATGTCCTTTGCCAATGCCGCCAATGGCCGGATTGCACGACATTTGGCCAAAATTGCTGCGGCTGGGGCTGATCAACAACACCGACGCCCCCAGTCGTGCCGCCGCCGCCGCCGCCTCACAGCCCGCATGACCACCGCCAATGACAATCACATCCCATATTTTATTTATATTTTGCATGTTGGGGCCGTTGTTTTCTAAGGCGCGCTGCATAGCCCTATCGGTGTCAAATGTCGAATCTTTGGGTCACCATCAGGCACATTGTTTCACGTGAAACATAATTCACCCGCTTTTCGCGCTATTTCCCGATACAAAACGCGCTAAAAATTTTTCCTAGTACCTCTTCATTGCCGGCCTCGCCGGTGATCTGTCCCAGCGCCGCCCCGGCTTCGCGCAAATGCTCGCCCGCCAGTTCCGGGCTGTCTTGAAGGCGATCAACGCATAGCGCCAAAGCGCGTTTGGTGTCTTCCAGCGCCAGCCGGTGGCGGGCGCGGGTCAGGCTGGGGCTTTCCTGCGCCCCCAATAGCGAAACAACGCGAGCCCCGAGTGTTTTCAAAAACTCATCCACACCCTTTCCTTCACGCGCGGAAAGGGTGTGGGGTGAAACCTCAAGCCCCGGCACGGTGTTTGCTGATGGCCACTTTGCACTCTGCATATCGCATTTGTTATAAACCAGAAAATCGCCATCGCGGAGTAACGTCAAAACATCGCCCTCAACGGCTTCGGGGGTAGAGGCGTCAACAACCAGAATGCGGATATCAGCGTCTTTTGCCGTGCGTCTGGCGCGCTTTATGCCTTCAATTTCAATGTGATGGTTTGAGGTCCGCAGACCGGCCGTGTCGGCCAGTTCGACCAGAAAGCCGCCTAGATTAAGTCGCACCCGCACCACATCGCGCGTGGTGCCAGGCTCATCAGAAACAATGGCCGCCTCTTCGCCTGCCAGGCGGTTCAGCAAGGTGGATTTGCCCGCATTGACCTTGCCGATCAGAGCGATCCTCAGACCCTCGCGAACCCGTTCGCCGCGATGGTGGTCCTGTAAATGCATATCGATTTGCGCCATCAGGGTCGAAACCTTTGGCCCCAGCGCCGCCAGCGCGTCCTCCATCACATCGTCTTCTTCGGGAAAGTCGATACAGGCCTCTATTTGCGCGCGGATCATGGTCAGGTCTTCGCGCCACGTTCCATATAGCGCGCCCAGATCCCCCCTTAGCTGTCTTTGCGCCTGCTCTAATTGCCCCCGGGTTTGGGCATCAATCAGATCGGCCACCGCCTCGGCCTGCACCAGATCCAGCTTGGCGTTCTCAAAGGCGCGCCGGGTAAATGCCCCCGCGCCTGCCGGCTCTGCGCCCAGCGATAACAGCGCTTCGCTTGCCGCGTCAATTATGGCCGGGCCACCATGCAAATGCAGCTCGAACACATCTTCGCCGGTAAAGCTGGCTGGCCCCTTAAACCAGAGCACCAGCGCATGGTCAAACGGTTTTTCTTCGTTTTTTTCGTATAAATTACAAAGCGTTGCCATGCGTTCCGGGCATGGCTTTCCCTGCGTCAGTGCAGACAGAATGGTGCTGGCCCTGGTGCCGCTGACGCGCATAACCGCCAGCCCGGATTTACCGGGCGGGGTGGCCAGCGCAAAAATGGTGGGTCGGTTGGCGTTCACGGTTTATCGGTCGGCTCGCCTTTTACCATGCCCGACATCAGGCCCATAAATTGTTCACCCATTTTACCGCCCAATGACATCCACTGCCCCATCATGGCTTCGGGGGACAGCTCGGACAGGTTTTCCTGCAGGCGCTTGGTCATTTCTTCGGTCAGCGATTCATTGAGGCTGCGTACATCAGGCAATCCCAAAAAGGCGCGGGCCTCTTCGGGGCTACAGGAAATGTCGATTTTGACCTTCATGGCGTTTCCCTTCATACTGATATGGACACTCTACGTCATACAGATGTGTCTTTACACCCTTTCCCGATCAAGAGGCAGCGTTCTTTCATGTCTAATTCTCTTCAAATTCAGGTGCCGGACGGCACATTTAGCGGTTATCTGGCGCTTCCCGAAAAATCACCGGCACAGGGCATTGTGGTGATTCAGGAAATTTTTGGCGTTAATGCCTCTATGCGGGCGATTTGCGACTGGCTGGCCAGTGAAGGCTATTGCGCGCTTTGCCCTGACCTTTTCTGGCGTATCGAGCCGGGCATTGATATTACCGATAAAACCGGAGAAGAACAGAAACGCGCCTTCGAGCTTTACGGCCTTTTTGATACCCCGGCCGGTATGACCGACATCGCCGCCAGTATTACCAGCTTGCGAAATCACCCGGTTTGTAGTGGTCAGGTGGGCACATTGGGGTTTTGTCTTGGCGGCAATTTGGCTTATCTGGCCGCCACGCAAACCAACACCGATGTATCGGTTTCTTATTACGGCGTCGGCATAGATCAATATTTGGATGAGGCCAAAAACATCACCAAGCCGCTCTTGCTGCACATTGCCGGCAAGGATGAGTTTGTGCCGCCAAGTGCACAGGAAAGCGTGATAAAAGCCTTTGAAAAGCACCCTCTGGTAAAGACATATCGCTATGCAGATCGGGACCATGCCTTTGCCCGGCCCGATGGCACGCATTATCATAAAGAGGATGCTGATCTGGCCAATGCGCGCTCGCTGGCCTTTCTAAAATCAGCTTTTGCAGCCTAAATGTGCCGGATGAATAGAAGATTTACCATTTGTGACTGTGAATAACCTTTAGTCATACCGGGGAAGGCTGGTGCCGCTGGTAAGGGCGCAACCTAAAGGGAAATGGCGCGCTTCCAGGCGGGGCGTTCTTTAAGGGCGTTCCAATATTGCACAACGGTTTGGGGCGCAACCTCTTCCAGCGCCCCGATCATATCGATCACAAAGAGGACATAGCCAACCGAAATATCGGCGGCGGAAAACCCGCGATCCAGAATGCTGTCTGGGTGTTTCAGACGGTCGCCAAGAAGGGCACAGGCGCTTTGCAAATTGGTCGCTGCCCATTTGGCAATATCGGGATTGCGCTGCTCTTTGGGCAGTAACAAACGATGACCAATAAAGAGCGACATATACATACCAAAGTGCGACTCCCCCGCCTGAAGCCATTGCAAATAAGGGCCATATTCAGGGTCTTGAGGTGTGCAGCAAAGGTCCGTCGGCCCATATCTGCCCATCAGATATTCCATTATGGCTATGGATTCGAGCAGGGTCTGGCCATCATCAATTAATGCCGGAACCTTTTGCAGCGGGTTGATTTGCGCAAACTCATCGCCGCCTGTGGCCCCCATTTTAAACGCCAATGATTTTAGCTCATATTTGAGGCCCATTTCCTCCATCAGCCATAAAGGACGAAGCGAACGGGTACGACGTGCGTGATAAAGCGTAAGGCCCATAGGGAAATCCGGTGTTTTATGTGTTCATGCTTTCGAAAAACTCATCGTTGTTTTTAGTCTGGCGCAGTTTTTCCAAAAGAAACTCAATGGAATCCGTGGTTCCCATGGGGTTAAGGATGCGGCGCAGTACAAACATTTTCTGCAATACGTCTTTGGACACCAACAGCTCTTCCTTGCGGGTGCCGGATTTGGTGACATCTATAGCCGGAAACACCCGTTTGTCAGAAACCTTGCGATCAAGCACAATTTCTGAATTGCCGGTACCTTTAAATTCTTCAAAGATCACTTCGTCCATACGCGATCCGGTTTCCACCAAAGCCGTGGAAATAATGCTAAGCGATCCGCCGTTTTCAATATTCCGGGCAGCACCAAAAAAGCGTTTTGGTCGTTGCAAGGCGTTGGCATCCACCCCGCCGGTCAACACTTTGCCCGATGAAGGCACAACGGTGTTATAGGCCCGGCCCAGACGGGTGATGGAGTCGAGCAAAATCACCACATCACGGCCATGCTCGACCAGGCGTTTTGCCTTTTCAATAACCATTTCAGCTACTTGTACGTGCCGTGTTGCCGGTTCATCAAATGTGGAGGAAACCACTTCGCCTTTTACCGAGCGCTGCATATCTGTCACTTCTTCTGGACGTTCATCAATCAACAAAACGATCAAAAAGCATTCCGGGTGGTTGGCCTCAATCGCGTGGGCAATGTTTTGCAAAAGTACGGTTTTACCGGTGCGCGGTGGGGCCACGATCAGGGCGCGCTGGCCCTTGCCTAAAGGCGCAACAATATCAATAACCCGGCCCGAACGATCCTTGATCGTTGGATCGTCGGTTTCCATTTTCATCTGCTCTTCAGGGTAAAGCGGCGTCAGATTATCGAAGAGAATTTTATGGCGGGCTTTTTCGGGCTCTTCAAAATTAATCGCCAGGGTTTTGACCAACGCAAAATAGCGCTCGCCATCGCGCGGGCTGCGAATTTCACCCTCGACCGTRTCSCCYGTRCGCAGGCCCAGTTTTCGRATTTGCGACGGGCTGACATAAATATCATCCGGCCCGGCSAGATAATTGGATTCCGGRGCGCGCAAAAAGCCAAATCCGTCCTGCAGRGTTTCCAAAACCCCGCCGCCATGRATTTCCACATCCCGTTCYGCCAGRTCTTTCARRATGGCGAACATCATATCCTGCTTGCGCATRGTGGAGGCGTTTTCAATCTCCAGAGATTCKGCCAGYTTCAAAAGRTCCTTGGGGTCYTTYWCTTTCAGCTCCTGCAGGGTCATGCGGRTCATGCCTTTGGGCGGKTCTTTTTTAACCRSCTCTTCAATRGGYATRTCTTCGCWTTCKTCTTTGTCTTCAACCGTCATGTTCACGTAGAGCTCCTGCAGTATTTTTCCTGATTTTCCTGAAATCACACGCACAAACGTGCCGGTTCAGGCGAAAAAYAATCTGGGTTTTGGATGTGTGGTGGCAAAACCATAAAGGGGCCACCTCTTGGGAGYGCTTTTAAAAGCATGTGTCGGCGGAAACGTCAAGTTGTTCAGGCGTCTGGTTTGGGTGTTTACCCGGCTAGCGGATCCAAACCACAGCGGTAACAACAATCAGAATGGCCAAAACCGCCGGRRYTTCATTGATRWASCGCCATTTTTTTTCRCTYARKGGSCGCTCKCCGGCGGCAAAACGCTTTCTGACCAGCGCAAARTAATGATGCARCAGGGTCATAAYRGTRATCAGGGTGAAYTTGATAACCCATGGCCAGGCCAGAAAKATACYCCAYCCCCCGGCGCGCCCGGCATTGGAAAAGATCAGCAWAATGCCAAAMACCCAGGTCAGCACAAARGCCGGRTTCATGATTATMCGCARCAGYTTTTGTTCYTGYAYAACCAGWGAGGCYTCCAGCTCGCCGCCCTTTTTGGCCTTRAAATGATAGATAAACAGGCGCGGCAGATATAACAGCCCKGCCATCCAGCCRATTACACTGAGGATATGYCCGGCCCGCCAGATATCATAATTTTCGGCCATAAARTTCATCKGGCGCTTTCCTCTAGCGTTTGTATCACCAATTCYCCCAGRGCGCGGATATAATCYGGCTCCACCCCCARGGYYGGCACCCGGATATAGGTTTTTAYGCCCATGRCCTCTGCCTGTTGCCGGTAATCTATATCCAGTTCCACCAGGGTTTCCACATGCTCTGACACAAAGGCGACGGGGATAATCATCACCGCCTTTTTATCACCGGCGGCCCGTTTAATCTCGTCCTGCGTGGTCGGCTCAATCCACTGCAATGGTCCCACCCGGCTTTGATAGGCAATTTGTATATCACGCAACGGTGCCGGTAGCGCCCTGGCAATGGCKGCGCAGGTTTTCTCTATCTGCTGCTGATAAGGATCCCCGGCCCGTATAATTTTTTCGGGCAAACCGTGGGCTGACATAATCAGACGAATATTTTCAGGAGAACCGTTTGCTTTGTATGCCGATAAAATTTTATTTACATGGGCTGAGATAAAGTCTGAATTAACCTCATATGACATTGTTTTAATGCAATTATTTTGTTTTTTTCCTTTATCCCAGGCGGTATAAAAAGTGCCGGTCGTCGTGGTTGAAAACTGTGGGTATAGTGGCATCAACACGGTTTTATCCGCGCCCCAGTTTTCGATCTGATCCTGCACCGTATTAATCCTGGGTGCCCAATACCGCATGGCGACAAAGCTTTTTACCTCGACCTCCGGATAGTTCACCCGCAGATAAGATTCCACCGCTTTAGCCTGTTTTTTGCTTTCTTCTACAATCGGCGATTTTCCCCCCATCCTGGCGTAATTTTTTTTCGCTTCTTTTTCCCGCCCCCGGCTGATCATTTCAGCCAGAAACAAACGAAACGGATTAGGCAGATTGATAATCGCGCGGTCGGCAAACAAATTTCGTAAAAACGGCCGCACGGCACGCAGGCTGTCCGGCCCGCCCATATTAAAAAAGACGACTGCTACTTTTTCGCTCATTGGTTGTCTTTTACCAGATCAATCAGTGCTTTGACATGTTCTGGCGGTGTATCCGGGGTGATTCCGTGACCCAGATTAAAAATATGCGGTCTCCCGACAAAGCTTTGTTTTATCCGGGCCACTTCACTTTGCAAAGGCGCGCCGCCAACACGCAATACTGCCGGGTCAAGATTACCCTGCACCACCATGCCTGGATCCAAATGGTCGTTAAACCATTGCCCATCCTGAGCCTGATCCAGCGCAATGGCGGTAATTCCGGTTTCCCTGGCATAGCGCAGCGCCAGCGTTCCACAACCCCGGGGAAAACCGATGATCGGCAGGTCTATCCCGCGCTGGCGCAGGCCAGTCACAATATTTCTGGCCGGGCGAATGATAAAGCGCTCAAAAAACGGCTCCGGTAGGCCTTCGGCCCAGGATTCAAAGAGTTTTAGCACCTCTGCCCCGGCTTTGGCCTGCATGTGCAGATATTCAATGCTGGCTTCTGTTAAAATATCCAACAACGCGTCAAACTGCTCTGGTTCCTGCCAAGCCCACAACCGCGTTTGCCATTTGTCTTTTGAGCCGCCGCCTTCCACCATATAGGTGGCGACCGTCCAGGGGGCCCCGGCAAACCCGATCAACGTTACGTTTTCCGGCAAGTTCGCGCGCACCCTTTGCAGGGTTTCTCCAATGGCATCAATTTTGGACAAAGACCATGCTTTTTCCAGCTGTGATAATGGCTCTTTGCGTTCCAAAGGACGCATTTTTGGACCCTCACCGACAACAAAACGTACATCCCGGTCCATCGCATAGGGGATGAGCAGGATATCAGCAAAGATAATGGCAGCATCCAGATCAAAACGGGATATGGGTTGCAACGTGGCTTCACTTGCCATTTTCGGATTAAGACAAAACTCCACAAAAGAAGCTGCCCCCTTACGCAAAGCCCTGTACTCGGGAAGATATCGGCCGGCCTGACGCATAATCCAGACCGGAGGCACGGGGCTGGTTTGCCCCGCCAGCGTTTGTAAAATTGGTTTTACCGGAATGCCTATGGCCATACTTGTCTCAATTATATTTATATTTTTACTGTGATTGTTTTTAGGCTGTGAACAGGCGTGACAAAACCTGTTATTCACAGTGAATCCAGAAAAATACAGATAAAGAAAGCGAGGAATAAACAAAAAAGACTACGAAGGGACCCATAGATAAAATATAATAATAAATTAAAAATCGTTAAAATACAATGAGATATAAATGATAATTACAGAGAAAAATCTTGTATTTCTAGTTTTATCCACAAAACCAACAAATGGAACCTGCAAAAGGAAAAGTGTGAAAAACCTTGCCATAAAATGCAGTCTAAATACGGTAAAGCCGTCAGGCACTACCAAATCAGCAATGACAACAAACATGTTAACACTTTATTAACGAATTCAAGAGGAGAGCAGCTTGGGTGAACGCGGTACACAACCTGGATATTATGTGCACGTACATCTGGTATCAGATGCCACGGGTGAAACGCTGGCAGGTATTATCCGGGCCGCCAGCGCACAATTTCGCATGTTGATCCCGATCGAGCATATCCATGTATTGACCCGCTCGGAAAAGCAGCTGGAAATGGCCCTGGATGAAATCAGCGCCGCCCCGGGGGTGGTGATGTACACCATGGCCAATGTAGCGCAGCGCAAACGGCTGGTAGGGTTTTGCGAAAAAAACGACTTTCCATGCATTGATGTATTGGGGCCGACTTTGCATACCCTAAGCCAGTATCTGGGCACGCCGGTTAGCCACGAAACGGGTGCACAACACATACAGGACGAAGAATATCACGATAGAATCAATGCATTAAACTTTGCTATGGCCCATGATGACGGCCTTTCTCCGGAACGGATCAGCCAGGCCGACGTGATCCTGCTCGGGGTCAGTCGAACCTCAAAAACCCCGACCTGTGTGTATCTGGCCAATCGAGGGATAAAGGCCGCCAATGTGCCGATTGTGGGCAAGGCGGAGCTGCAAAAATCGTTAAGTRAAATCACCATATCGCCGCTAATTGTTGGCTTGACCATCAGTCCTCGGCGACTGGTGCAAATCCGGAGAAACCGCCTGCTCAGCCTGAACGAACACCGCCCCAGCGACTATATTAACGAGACCGCCGTACGCGATGAAATTATTCATGCCAAAAGACTGTTTGCCCGCCATGACTGGCCAGTCATAGATGTCACACGGCGATCCATAGAAGAAACCTCGGCCAAAATTATGTCTTTGCTGGCGGCCCAGAAAAACGAAAGCCCGGGTAATGAGCGCTGAGGTAAAGCAAAGCCCTTCTCTGGTACTGGCCTCCGCCAGCGCCATACGCAGAACCATCCTGCTAAACGCCGGGATTGTTTTTGATGTCTGTCCGTCCCGTGTAGATGAAGGCAGCCTTAAAGAAGACAATAAGAGCCTGAACGCAAACGAGATGAGCGCTCTGCTGGCAAAGGAAAAGGCCTTGCAGGTTTCAAGCCACGATGATCGCCTGATTCTGGGTGCCGACCAGATACTGGAATTTCAAAACCGACAGTATGACAAGGCGGGAACGCTAAAAGAAGCCAAAGTGCGCCTGCAAACCCTGTCCGGAAAAACCCATGATCTGGTGGGGGCCATGGTTCTGGCGCAAAAAGGTAGTGTTGTCTGGAAACACCAAAGTCGCGCCCATATGCATATGCGAAGCCTAAGCGAGACCGCCATAGACGCTTATTTGCGCCGCGCAGGGACCGGTATACTGGCCAGCGTCGGCTGTTATGAAATCGAAGGCCTGGGCATCACCCTGTTTAATCGCATAGAGGGGGATCACTTTTCGATCCTGGGCCTTTCTATACTGCCCCTCTTAGCAGAATTGCGCCGCCGGGAAATCGCTTCACCATGACATCGAAGAAAGAAAACATCAAAACGGCCTGCGTTATTGGTGATCCCATTGATCATTCCCTGTCGCCGCTTCTGCATAATCATTGGATCAAAGTTTTGGGGTTAAAGGCGAGTTATGGCCGGGTCCAGATAAAGGCAGAGACGCTAAAAAAAGAAGTAACAGATTGTTTTAAAGATCAAAATTTTGTCGGCGTGAACATAACCCTGCCCCATAAACAGGCCGCCCTGGCATTGGCAGCGACAGCCAGCCCAGAGGCAAAAAAAGCAGGAGCTGCCAACCTGCTGGTTCGCCGTGATGGAAAACTATGGGCACATAACACCGATATAGAAGGCTTTACCGCCCCCTTGCTCAAGGCGCAGGGTCAAGAGCGCTGGCAAAACAGCACGATGGTGATCATCGGCGCCGGCGGCGCGGCGCGCGCGGCCCTGATTGGCGCGTTAACGCTAAACCCGCATAAAATTATTCTCCTTAACCGCACGGATGCCCGCGCAAGAACTTTAGCAAAGGCCTTTGGAGGGCCGGTGACGGCGCAGCCATGGAGCGATCGTCAAAACGCCCTGCACGGAGCCGACCTGCTGGTTAATGCCAGCGCGGCCGGCATGACGGGAAAAGCAGCATTGGATCTGCGCTGCGAAGGTCTGGCCCCGGACGCGCTGGTATATGATCTGATCTATACACCGCTGGAAACCTCATTACTGGCCGAGGCCAAAATCGCTGGCTATGGGGCGTTAAACGGTCTGGATATGCTGATCGCCCAGGCACGGCCTTCTTTTGAAGCCCTTTTTGGTGTATCGCCGCCCTCCGGAGAGGCGGGAAAGGCCGTACTGATAAAGGCGCTGGAGGCAAAGCCATGATCATTCTGGGGCTGACCGGCTCTATCGGTATGGGCAAAAGCACCACCGCCGGACTTTTTGCCAAAGAAGGGGTCCCTGTTTTCGATGTGGATGGGGTAATTCATCAATTATATCAGGAAGACCGGGAGCTTATCGACAAAGTCGCGCAGGCTTTTCCCACAGCAAAACGAGATGGAAAAATAGATCGCGCTATGCTTGCTGATCTGGTGCGCGGCCATAAAGACGCCCTCACGGATCTGGAAAACATTGTCCACCCGATCATTGCCAAAGTACGGGCCGACTGGTTACAGGCCGCAAAGAGYCGGGAAGAACCATATGTAGTGTTTGATATACCGCTTTTATTTGAAACCGGCGGCGAAAACAAAGTTGACAAGGTAATCGTGGTTAGTGCTTCCCCAGAGGAGCAAAAGCGGCGCGTACTTGCCCGCCCCGGCATGACAGAGGCCCGGTTTATACATTTTTTATCTCGCCAGACCCCCGATGAGGAAAAACGCCGCCGCGCAGATTTTGTGATTAACACCTCAAAAGGCCTTGAAGATGCAGCCCAGCAGGTGCAAAGCATACTTCGCCAGTTAAAAACCTGAACCCCCGACCGGCCATACAGCCGGGCTTGAAAGGCCAGAATGTCACGAGAGATCGTATTTGATACCGAAACCACAGGCTTGAAACCATTTAAAGGAGACCGGATCACGGAAATAGGGTGTGTTGAGGTAATAGACCTTCTTCCCACCGGAAAAACGTTTCGCCGCTACGTTAATCCGGAACGCGATGTGCCCGAAGAGGTGGTCAAAATAACCGGCCTGACCACAGAGTTTTTAGCCGACAAGCCCTTGTTTGCTGAAATTGTTGATGACTTTCTGGAGTTTGTCGACGACAGTAAAATGGTTGCCCACAACGCCCGGTTTGACCGTGATTTTTTGAATGTGGAGATGACAAAGCTTGATCGCAGGCCCTTTGAGGACAAGCGCTTTATTGACACGCTTTTGATCGCCCGCAAGAAATTTCCGGGGGCGTATAATTCACTGGATGCCTTGTGCAAACGCTTTTCTGTCAGCCTGTCTGAACGGGCGCTGCACGGCGCCTTGCTGGATGCCAAATTGCTGGCAGAGGTTTATCTGGAGCTGAATGGCGGTCGAGAGCGGCGACTGGATCTGGACCAGCGTCTTCGCCCGGCCACGAAGGCAAAGGGCGGCCAGACGCAAATTATCCGGTCAGAAATCAAGACACACACCGCGCCACTTACACAGGAACAGCGTGACGAGCACCTTAAATTTCTGAACGAGGTCGGCGACAAGCCGCTTTGGAACAAATACCTTTAAACGTTATGTTCAGGCATTGCCCGCGACGTCATCGCCGCTGCCATTGGTCTGTTGTTCGGCGTCCTGCGCAGCGCGCTGCTCAAGACCAGCGCGATAAACGGCAGCAAAATCAATCAGTTCCAGCGGCAGGGCCGGGAAGCCGCCGTCCTGGGTAAGATCAGAAACTATGCGGCGCGCAAAGGGAAAGAGCATACGCGTGCACTCAATATGCAAAACCGGTCCCAGATTATCTTCGGGAATGCCCTGCACCGCAAACAGGCCACAATATACCAGCTCGAGCAGAAACACCGTGGCTTTATCACGGGTGGCCTTAATGGTTACGGAAAGGGTGACCTCGTAAATATCTTCCTGTGCGGATTGTACGCCAACGCCGATTTCCAGTTCAATGGCTGGGGTTTGGCCACCCTGAAGGCTGGTCGGGGCATTGGGGTTTTCAAAGGAAAGGTCTTTGATATATTGCGTTAACAGACGCAATTGAGGCCCTTGATCGGCCTGGTCTGTGGCTTCTGGTGTTTGTGTGTCTTCGCTCATTTTTCAAACTCATGTATAATCAGGTGTGCGGGCTGCTAGCACGTGGTGTGATTTGCGGCAAGGTTCGGGCTGACTTCCTCTGATAAAACCCATTATACTGGGGTCAGACCTAACAGGACAGGAAAATGGTTTTGATGCAGATTCTTATTTTTGCGGCGATTGCCGGCTTTGTTCTCATCAAGCTTTATAATGTGTTGGGCAAGGATGTCGGTGCGCCGCCGTCAAAGCCAGCACAATTGGGGCCGGCTGCCCAGAGCGCACCCAAATCATCTGCCGTTACGCCTTTGCGCCCGGCCTATACCGGCCCCGCCGCTGCTGGGCTGGAGGCGATTAATGCTGCCGATAATCAGTTTGACCCAAAGAGCTTTCTGGAAGGCGCTAAAATGGCCTATGAACAGATTGTAGAGGCCTATTCGTCGGGGGATAAGAAAACCCTCAAATCTCTGCTGCAAAGCGATGTTTATGCTCGCTATGTGGAGGCGATTGAGGCCAGAAAGGAAAAGGGCATTCTGCTGGATACGGAAATCATTCGTATCAACAAGGCCGAGATCAAAGAGGCCGCGCTGGAAAATAAATCCGCCAAAGTGGTGGTTGAGTTTGCTGCAGAAATATCTACCCGCGAGGGCCATGAAGACAAGCCAGAGAATGCGGAGGTTCAAAGCGCGAAAACCACCGAAGAATGGACCTTTGTGCGTGAGGTACGTGCCCGTGATCCAAACTGGAAACTGGCCAGCGTCGCAACACTGGCGTGAGACTTAAAATGCTAAAACACCTGTTATATCCAGCCCTTGGTGTGGCCCTTGTCGGTTGTGCCGCCGCCCCAACCCCACCCGTTACAGGGCCGCAAAGCCCCGTCACAACAACCGTTCCTGAGGCCGTGCCACCCCTGCCAGACACGACGGAGGCAACCTTGCCTCAGGACGAGACAGACACTCAACCCGACCAGGCACCGGCAATACTGGCGGCGACGTTGGATTTTAAAGACCTTCCCGGCTGGAAAGAGGGTGATCCGAGCGCCGCCCTGGGCGCGTTTCGGCGTTCGTGCGCCAGGTTTGCCCAAAACTGGGACGAAGCCATGGCATGGAAGGCCGCCTGCGAAGCGGCGGGCAAAGTCAAACGAGAGGCAGGGGCCGCCCGTGCCTATTTTGAACTCTATTTTGTACCCGAAGAAATTGCCGGCAATGAGATGGGCGACGGTTTGTTGACTGCCTATTATGAGCCAGAACTGGAAGTGCGCGCCGCCCCGGCCCCGGGCTATGACGAGCCGATATTTGCTCGTCCGGGTGATTTGGTTACTGTGGATCCCAAAAAATTTGCAGCCACCGGATTTCGGGGCCGCAAGCTTATGGGTCGGGTGGAAGAGGGGGCGCTGGTTCCTTATTACACCCGGGGCGAAATCAAAAACAAGGGCGGCAAGGTGCTGGCCTGGGGCTCTGCGGCAGATGTTTTCTTCCTGCAGGTTCAAGGCTCCGGCCGACTGCATTTCAACGATGGCCGCACGCTGCGCGCCGCCTTTGCCGGCCATAACGGCCATGCCTATACCTCGATCGGACGGATCCTGATCAAAGAGGGCGAGCTGGACCCGGGTAAGGCCTCCAAAGGGGGCATCGAGAAATGGATGGCCGCAGCGGGGCCAAAGAAAACCAGCGCTCTGATGAACCGGAACCCTCGCTATGTGTTTTTTAAGGCCAAGCCCGTGCTTGATACGGCGCTTGGCCCCATCGGTACACAAGGGGCACCGCTGACCGCCGGGGCATCTCTGGCGGTGGATCCGGGACTTTACCCCATGGGAACGCCCATTTGGGTGTCGACACGCCTGCCTCGAAACGATCGGGACTGGAAAGGCCAGGAGGCCCGGTTTCTGGCCATCGCCCAGGATACCGGGGGTGCCATTAACGGCCCCATGCGCGGCGATCTTTTTCTGGGCTCGGGAGCCATAGCGGGTGGCCTGGCCGGGATTGTAAAACACCCGGCGCATTGGTGGGTTTTGGTGCCGCGCATGATGGTTAGTGAGGCTACGGGACCAAAAACGTGACCCGCCCCCCCCAGGATGACGAGGATGAAACGGGGCAAATCCTGTGGGAGCGGGTAAAATCCACCATTTCGCCTTTGCCTCAACGAAAACCATCTGGCCCGGCGCACAAAATGGCGGGTCCGGTAAAATACCAAAAGGCAGCACCGGCGCTTCGGGCTCGTGATTTTATCGACCGGCCGGCACAGGCGCGGCCCCGCCGCGCAACGGCACCAAAACCCCCTACACCACCCGAAGACCGTTCCACGCATAAAAAGGTGCGCCGTGGTCAGGTGGAGGCCCAGGCCCGCATCGACCTGCACGGCAAGCGCCATGACGAGGCCCGGACCTATCTGCTGCGCCGGTTAGAGGAACACGCCCATGAGCATTTGCGATGTGTTCTGGTCATTACCGGGCGGGGTGCGCGCGATGAAGGGGTGTTGCGTACCGGCCTGCCCAACTGGATGGGCGAGGAGGTTTTCCGCACACTGGTTTCGGGCTATGCCCCGGCCCACATGCGCCATGGCGGCAAGGGAGCCTGGTACATATTTATGCGTAAACGCCAGTAATTACAGAATAAATTTGGAAAGATCGGTATTGCGCGAGAGCGATTCCAACCTCTCCATCACATAGGCCTTGTCAATGACAACGGTTTCGCCGGCACTTTCCGATGCGGTAAARCTGAYCTCTTCGAGCAGTTTTTCCATCACCGTTTGCAGCCGCCGTGCCCCAATGTTTTCAACACTGGCATTTACGGATGCGGAAATATCGGCAATGGCCTCAATAGCTTCATCTTTAAAATCCAGCGTTACTCCTTCGGTTTCCATCAGAGCAACATATTGCGAGATCAGCGAGGCCTCCGGCTCGGTAAGAATGCGGGCAAAATCATCACGTGTCAGGGCGCGAAGCTCGACTCGGATCGGTAAACGCCCCTGCAATTCAGGCAGCATGTCGGATGGTTTGGCCACATGAAAGGCACCTGAGGCGATAAACAGGATATGATCGGTGCGTACCGGCCCGTGTTTGGTGGTAACTGTGGTGCCCTCGATCAGGGGCAGCAAGTCTCGCTGGACCCCTTCGCGAGAAACATCGCCGCCCTGACGCTCGGATCGGGCGGTGATTTTGTCAATTTCATCCAAGAATACAATGCCGTCATTTTCAACAGAGGCAATGGCCTCGGCAGTAATCTGGCTTTCATCCAGCAGGCGGTCGCACTCTTCTTCGACCAAGGGCGCAAAGGCGTCTTTTATCCGTAAACGGCGGGTTTTTGTTTTGGCTCCAAAGCCCTTGCCCAATATCTCACCCAGATCCAGCATGCCCATGCTCCCCCCGGGCATGCCCGGAAGATCAAGCGCCTGAAAAGGCGAGGCGTTGTCGGGAAGGTCCAGATCCACTTCCTTGTCATCCACATCCCCGGCGCGCAAGCGCGTGCGAAAGGATTCGCGGGTAGCGGCGCTGGCGTTTTCGCCCACCAGGGCATCCAGAATGCGCTCTTCGGCGGCGCTTTCAGCGCGGGTACGAACGCCGGCGCGCTTATCCTCGCGGACCATGATCAGTGCCATTTCAATCAAATCGCGGATGATTTGTTCCACATCGCGGCCCACATAACCAACTTCAGTAAATTTGGTGGCTTCGATCTTGATAAACGGTGCCCCGGCCAGTTTGGCAAGGCGGCGGGCAATCTCTGTTTTGCCAACGCCGGTGGGGCCAATCATCAAAATATTTTTAGGGGTGATTTCGGCCTTTAAATTATCGGCGACACGGCGACGACGCCAGCGATTGCGCAAGGCTACGGCCACGGCGCGTTTGGCACCGCTTTGGGCTACAATATGGCGGTCAAGCTCGGCAACAATTTGCCGGGGGGTAAACTCGGTCATGGGATTCCTGAATTAATCTGTCTGGGTCAGAATTTCTACGGTAAGATTGCGGTTGGTATAAACGCAAATATCGGCGGCAATATCCATGGCGCGCCGGGCAATGGTTTCTGCGTCTTCTTCATAGCCATAAAGGGCCATGGCCGCGCTAAGGGCGTAATTGCCCCCCGAACCAATGGCGGCAATGTCGTTTTCCGGCTCCAGTACATCCCCGGCGCCGGTCAGTAAATAAAATGAATTGGCATCAGCAACAATTAACATGGCCTCCAGGCGACGCAAAAATCGATCAGTCCGCCAATCCTTGGCCAGCTCAACACAAGCCCGGGCCAGTTGAGAGGGGTATTGTTCCAGCTTGGCCTCAAGGCGTTCAAAAAGCGCCAGGGCATCGGCGGTAGATCCGGCAAAACCGGCAACCACGCCCTTGGTGCCAAGCGGCCGCACCTTTTGCGCATTACCCTTGAGAATGGTTTGTCCGATGGAAACCTGGCCATCTCCGGCAATAACGGTTTTACCGTTTTTGCGCACCGCCAATATGGTAGTGCCGCGCCAGCCCGGAAAGGCATTTTTATCTGCACTGGTGTTCACAAAGAGCCTCACAAGATGTTGTGAGATCCATGTGGCCCTTTATCGGCAATGGTTCAAGGGTGCTGTTCAGGCGCGCTGCTTATACAGCTTGGGCATAGGTTGGCGGATCGGCCCGCGACAAACTCTCTCTTTCGGCAGCCAGCATGCTCACCAGATCGGCCTCGATCATGGGTTTGGCAAAGTAATACCCTTGCACATAATCACAGCAATGCAATTGCAAAAAGGCAAAATGTTCACGGGTTTCCACCCCTTCGGCGACAGTGCGATAGCCCAGGCTTTCGGCCATGGCCAACACGGTTTGCACAATCACCCGGGCGTGTTTGTCTTCGGTCATGGATTGCACAAAGGACTGGTCAATCTTGAACACATCAAAGGGCAGGCGGGTCAGATAGGCGAGGCTGGAATGGCCGGTGCCAAAATCATCAATGGCAAAACGAACGCCTTTTTCCCGCAATGGCCCGATCTGTTCCAGCATGCGTTCCGGATTGGTCATGGCCACGCTTTCGGTCAATTCCAGTTCCAGCTTGGAAGGGGGCAGGCCCGCCTTTTCCAGGGCGCGAAATACCGCTTGGGTAAAGTCATTACTGGCAAATTGCAGCGCCGATACATTCACTGCCACGCCGCAATCATAACCATCTGCGGCCCAACGTGCCGCCGCCAGACATGATTCTTCGAGCACAAAGTCACCGATTTCCCGGATCAGGCCGGATTCTTCTGCCGCCTCGATAAACTCTCCCGGCGCCACCAATTTTCCTGAGGGTTGTTGCCAGCGCACCAGCGCTTCGCAACCCGCAATGGTGCCCTCGCGGACATCAATCTTGGGTTGGTAATGCACCACAAATTCGTTTTCACGCATGGCTCGGCGCAACTCGTTTTGCAGGGTCATGCGGCGGATTGCTTTTTGTGACATGGAGGGCTCGAAAAAACACCAGGTGCCCCCACCATTTTTCTTGGCTTCATCAATGGCAAAGTTGACACTGGTCAGAAGGTTGCGGGCATCACCCGCATCATGGGGATAAAGCGCTATGCCAATGCGTGCCGAGAGACAGGCGTTGTGGCCGGACAGGTCAATCGGCGCGGCAATCTCATCCAGAATTGCATTGGCCATACTTTGAATTTCCGGTGCCGAGCGCGCGCCGGGGATCAAAATACCAAATTCATCACCGGAAAGCCGTGCCAATAAAGGCCGTGCCTTGCCCGCAGCGGCAGAAAATTTGGGGGCATAGAGCGCCAGCACTTTGCGCAGACGTTGGGCAATTATGGTCAGTATCCGGTCGCCCTCTTCCTGGCCATAGGCATCGTTAAAGCGTTTGAACCCATCCAGATCGATCAGCAACAACGCCCCGGGAGGGCGATCCAGCTGTACATATTTTCGTAACTGCTCGTTAAAGGCGGTTTTATTGGCAAGGCGGGTCAACCCATCGCCATAGGCCAACCAGCGGGTACGGTCAAAGTTTGACTTCAGACGCTCCAGCATGGTGTTAAAATTAGAGGATAGCTCGCCCAACTCATCATTATTGGAAATTTCCAGGCGTACGCTCAGATCACCGGCGGCGGCTTGTGCGGCGGCCTGGTTAAGCGCCGCCAATGGAGACATAAGGCGGATAAAAACCAAAAGTCCGGCCGGGACGGCAACTCCCAGCAATATCATGCCCCGCCAGG
>NVVU01000031.1 GCA_002733485.1 Robiginitomaculum sp. | reverse complement strand
AACGCCGCTTGTCCTTAGCGTGGCACTCGCCGCTTGCGGGGGGGGTGGGTCCAATGATGCCACTCGCTCATCTGCTGAACGGGATGATGATATGGCCATGGGCGATCCCAAGGCCCCGATTGTCATGATTGAATATGCTTCGCTGACCTGCCCGCACTGTGCCGATTTTCACGAAGAAGTTTTTCCCGAATTGAAGAAAAAATACATAGATACCGGCAAGGTACGGTTTGTCTTCCGCCAGTTCCCAACCCCGCCGGTCCCCTATGCGGTTGGCGGAGAAGCCGTGGCACGGTGCGCTGGCCCGGACAAGTATTTCGACCTGCTGGATATCCTGTACGAAAAACAGCGCTATTGGGTCACTTCGAATAATCCTCGCAAAGCCCTGATGGAAATGGCCGCCACCGCCGGGATCAACCAGGCCGACTTTGATGCCTGTGTCAGTGATGAAGCCAACATCAAGCGTATTCAGGAAGTCAGTAAAATCGCGAGAGATGAGTTCAAGATTACCGGCACGCCGTCTTTTGTTATCAATGGGAAATTACGGCCACGGGTACGCGATCTCGAAAGCTTCGAAGAGATTTTCAACCCGATTCTGGGGATCAAGCCAGAGCCAAAACCAGCACCAGATGCCGAGGCCGCGCCAGAACCAGAAGCTGAGGATCACTAACACGTGCAATTCACCTCGCTCAAACTGGCGGGATTTAAATCCTTTATCGACCCGGCCGAATTTCGCATCGAGCCGGGCCTGACCGGTGTGGTTGGCCCCAACGGCTGCGGAAAGTCCAATATTCTGGAATCCCTGCGCTGGGTAATGGGGGCTAATTCCGCCAAAGCCATGCGCGCCGGGGCCATGGACGAGGTGATTTTCTCCGGCTCCACTGGAAGGCCGGCACGCAATCATGCCGAAGTGGTATTAATTGTCGATAATGCCGACCGCACCGCCCCGGCCCGCTTTAACGATTGCGACGTTCTGGAAGTCTCGCGACGCATTACCCGGGGTGCCGGATCCACCTATCGCATTAACGGAGCCGAAGTCCGCGCGCGCGATGTGCAATTGCTGTTTGCGGATGCCTCATCAGGGGCTAATTCACCGGCACTGGTTCGCCAGGGCCAGATTTCAGAACTGATCGCTGCCAAGCCGCAAAACCGCCGCCGGGTTCTGGAAGAAGCTGCCGGTATTTCCGGCCTGCATAACCGTCGCCATGAAGCCGAATTACGCCTGCGCGCGGCCGAGAACAATCTTTCCCGGCTGGATGACGTCTTTGGTGAGATTGAAGCCCAGCATGCGCAGCTCAAACGTCAGGTGAGAGCCGCCACACGATATCGCAATCTGTCAGCGCAAATTCGCGCGCTAGAGGCCTTCGCCGCTCATTTGCGCTGGAACAGTGCCAAAGCGCAGGTGGAAACGCTGCAAGCCGAATTACAGGCCATCACCGGCATGACCGGTGAACTGGCCAGTGCCGCCAGTGCAGCCCGCACCCTAGCCGAGCAAAGCGCCGATGGCATGGATACTCTAAGGCAGGAAGAAGCCATCGCCGCTGCCCTTGTGGCCCGCACCAGCGCCGCTGTAGAGGCGGTCGAGCGCGATGCCCGCGAAGCCCAAAGCCATATTGACCGTCTATCAGCACGCCTTGAAGAACTGAGCCGGGATCGGGAACATGAGGAAACGCTGATCGAGGATGGCAAAAACACCATCATTCGCCTCGAGGAAGAAGAACGCGCCCTGCAAAGCGTGGGGGTGGATGAAAGCGCGGTTGCCGAACTGACACGTCGCCGCGATGAAACCGCTAAAACGCGGGCCGAGGCCGAGGCGGCCTTATCCGGGATACAGGTGGAACGCGCCGGCCGTGTGGCCGATCGCCGGGCTGCAGAACAGGCCTGCGCCCAGACCAATGCACAAATGGAACGCGCCCAGCAGGAAGTTACCCGCGCCGAAGCAACGCTTGCCAGCCTGGCGAAGGATACAGTGGCCGGGGCCAGCTATCTTGCCGCGCAAGACGCCGTCTGCAAGGCCGAACAGACCTTGGAAAGCGCCAGACAAACCCTTGTCAGTACCGAAAAATCACGTCTGAAAGCAGAGGCAACCGAACGTTCCAGCCGGGATCGTTTTGATGATACCCGCCGCCATGAAGCGGCCTTGCAGGCGGAAACCGATGGCCTGTCCAAAGCACTGCAGGGACAGGAAGGGCGCGACTGGCCCGAAATATCTGAACAGATCAGTGTCACCCCGGGTTATGAGCGCGCGCTGGCCGTAGCGCTGGGCGACGATTTACAAGCCTCCAGCGAAGAACAGGCCCCCATACACTGGCATAAAGCACCCGAGGTCAGCCTCGCCCTGCCCGAGGGCGCTGGGTGCATGGCCGAATTTGTCAAAGGGCCGGATCTCCTGACTGCGCGTTTATCACAAACCGGGCTGGTGGATGCTGACAAAGGACCGGCGCTTTCCATGCTCCTTAAACCCGGCCAGCGACTGGTCAGCCAGGAGGGGAATTTATGGCGCTGGGATGGTTTACGTGCCAATGCCGACGCCCCAGCCCCGGCGGCACTACGTCTGGAACAGCGCAACCGACTGGCCGCATTAGAGCCTTTATCCGCCAGCGCCGCCGATGAAGCACAAACGGCACGCCAAGTATGGCTGGGTGCCAAAACCAGTGCCAGCGAAGCCCGCAGTATGGAAAAGGCCGCCCGCAAAGCCCTGCCCGAGCTGGAACAGGCGGTTCGGCTGGTTTCGGCACAACTGGCCGAACTGGACCGCAAGCAAAGTGCCCAGACCGCCCGGGCACAGGCACAACAAGAGGCCCTGATCCGCTGGCAGGATGCATGGGCTGAGGCACAGAACACCGTTGCTGAGGCCGAGGCGGAACTGGCAGCTTTACCCGATCAGGATATCCAGGAAGACCGACGCGTTATTATCGAGGCAGAAGAAAAAGCCGGATCCGCACGCGCCAAGGCCGCCGATGCAGACGGAGCCTTGCGCGCACTGGTCCGCGAAGCCGAAGTTCGCGCCGTGCGTCTTGCCGCGATCGAGGCAGAGCTGGGCCAATGGCGCGAACGCACCGATAAGGCAAATGCACGTATTGAGACGTTACTAAAGCGCGAACAAACCTGTCAGCACGATCTGGAAAAGGCCCGTTCCGCCCCTGATGAAATTAGGGAACGCCGGGCCAAGGCCTTTGCAGCGGCGCAGGAAGCAGAGGAACGGCGCACCGCCGCCGCCGACAAACTCGCCCAGGCGGAAAGCAAACGCCGCGAGGCCGAGAGCCATGCCCGCGAGGCCGAGGCGGAAGCAGCAAAATTGCGCGAACAGCGCGCAGGCGGTGAAGCCCGCCTGCAAAGCGCGCAGGAACGGTTGGCGGAAATCGTTAGCCATACAGAAGAAACCCTGCACTGTGCCCCCGAAAGTCTGGCGGCTCAGGGGGAAACGTTAAATGACATCCCCGCCGATGTGCATATCGCTGAACAAAAACTGGAAACCCTGCGTCGTCATCGCGATGGCATCGGCCCGGTGAACCTGCGTGCCGCCGAAGAGGCCGAGGAGGCCGAAGAACGCCTGAAAACCATGGGGACGGATCGTGATGACCTGATGGCCGCCATTGCCAAGTTGCGCCTGGGTATTGAAAGCCTGAACGCCGAAGGGCGCACCCGCCTGCTCAGTGCCTTTGACGAGATAAATGGCCATTTCCAATCCCTGTTCCTGACCCTGTTTGGCGGCGGACAGGCAGAATTGCGCCTGACCGAATCAGATGATCCGCTGGATGCCGGCCTTGAGATTTATGCCAGCCCGCCGGGCAAAAAGCTCGATACCATGTCGCTGCTTTCGGGCGGTGAGCAATCCCTGACCGCTGTGGCGCTTATTTTTGCAGTGTTTTTGTCCAATCCGGCCCCGGTTTGTGTACTGGATGAAGTGGAGGCACCGCTGGATGATGCCAATGTGAACCGCTTCTGCGTCATGCTGGACGAAATGCGCCGCCGTACCAACACCCGCTTTGTGATCATCACCCATAACCCCGTTACCATGTCCCGCGTTGACCGCCTTTACGGGGTTACCATGGCGGAACGCGGGGTTTCGCAATTAGTGTCTGTTGATTTGCAACGGGCCGAAACCCTGGCCGCCGCGCAATAACATAAATATATTTTATATATAATTATCAATACGTTACATACAACAAACACGCCTTGACTTGGGGATAGGGCGCAGATAGATTGCGCCGCGATCCTGGGCGTTTTCCCTGCACCGTGAAAGCCAAGCCTGATGACCGATGAAGACGATCTGCCCAAAGCCTCCGATGAACTTGAACGCCTTGCCGCCCGACTGGAAGTCGAACGTCGCCAGGCCAAGATCGAGCAGGAAATACGGCGCACGGCGACCTCGGCACTGGGCGGCGGTTTTCGAATTGCAGTTGAAATGCTAGCAGCACTGGCCGTGGGCACAGGTTTGGGCTATATGGCCGACCGGATGCTTGGCACCTTGCCTTGGATCATGGTGGCAGGCATCTTTTTGGGCTTTGCCGCCGGGATGAGAAATATGATCCGTTCTGCTGAGCGTATGCACGCGAAGCGGGATGGTGAGGACGACAAGACGGGCTGAACGCGGCGGCTTTTTGGCGGCGCGAAATTAAGGGAAATGGGCTAGTGGATCCGCTTCACCAGTTTAATATTGAGCGTTACGGCGAGTTTCACCTTTTTGGGGTGGATCTGTCGTTTACCAATTCATCGTTTTTCGCCCTGTTGGCGGTAGCGCTGGTCGTGGGCTTTTTAGGTTTTGGCTCGCGCAAGCGCGCACTGGTCCCTGGCCGCATGCAATCGCTGACCGAGCTGTTCTATGAATTTGTAGCGCAAATGGTGCGCTCGACCATGGGGCAGGAAGGGTTCAAATTCTTCCCGCTGATTTTCAGCATTTTTGCCTTTGTTCTGACCAGCAATCTATTGGGCATGTTCCCATACTTCTTTACTGTCACCAGCCACATTGCGGTGACCGGTGCGCTCTCTTTAATGGTGATCAGCGTAGTGGTCATTTACGGGTTTTTGAAGCACGGTTTTAAATTCTTTAAACTGTTTGCGCCCTCTGGCCTGCCGCTGGCGCTCTATTTTGTCATTGTACCGATCGAGATCATTTCATTCCTGGCGCGCCCGTTCAGTCTGGCTATCCGGCTGTTTGCCAACATGATGGCCGGCCACGCGCTGATGAAGGTTTTTGCCAGCTTTGTTATTATGCTGGGCAGTGCCGGGGCGTTCAGCGTTCTGGCCATACTCCCTTTCCTGACCAATACCGCCGTGGTCGGTCTGGAATTCCTCATTGCATTTTTGCAAGCCTATGTGTTTGCCCTGTTGTCGTGCATTTATCTTAGCGATGTCTCGGCCGAACATATTGGTCACTAACTGAACTTTTTGGATTTCACTGGTTATTTTCGGAGAAGAATAATGGAACCAGCAGCAGCTAAACTTATCGGTGCCGGCCTTGCCTGTATCGCTCTTGCAGGCGCCGGCGTCGGCATCGGCACAATTTTTGGTGCTTATTTGCAAGGCGCCCTTCGCAACCCATCGGCCGCCGCAGGACAGTTTACCAACCTGCTCATCGGTTTTGCCCTGGCAGAATTCACCGGCCTTTTGGGCTTTGTGATGGGCATGCTCCTCCTGTTCGTATTTTAGGGCCTATCCCTATTAAACGCATCGGATGATGAGATGATTGTGTTTTTCGATACCGGCAAAGCGGCAGAACATGCCGTTGAAGCCCCCGGAAAGATCGTGGTGGCAGTAGAGCATACGTCTGGCGGTATGCCACAGCTCGACTTTTCCACATTCCCCAGCCAGATTTTCTGGCTGGCCATTGCTTTTGTGCTTTTATACCTGGCGCTAGACCGGTATCTGATCCCGCGCATTGGCGGGGCCATAGAAGAACGCAAAGATCGTATTGCGGATGATCTGGACATGGCAGCCCGTAAAAAGGCCGAGGCCGATGCGGCCATGTTGGCATATGACAAAAACCTTGCCGATGCCCGGGCCAAAGCCAGCTTTATTGCTGCCGAAAACCGGGCGGCCCTGGACGAGCAGCTGGCCAAGGAAACCGCGACGCAAGAAGCGGAACTGGACAAGTCTGCGGCCAAGGCTGAAAAACAGATCGCCAAGGCCCGCGCCGAAGCCATGAAGCATGTTGAAGAGATTGCCCTGGATGTAGCCGCCGACATGGTCACCGCCCTTGGTAACATCAAGACAGACCCCAAAAAACTGCAAAAGGCGCTGGATACCGCCCGTGCCGGGAGCGCAGCCTTATGAGCCTGATTAGCTTTTTTCTCCTGAACACATCAAAAATGGATGATGCAGCAACCGGGTTGATTGATTTTGCCGATCCACGGCTGTGGGTGTTTTTTTCACTGGCGATTCTGGTGGCACTGGTCCTGTGGAAAAAGGTTCCGGCGCTGGTTACCAAATCGCTCGATGAGAGGGCCGACGCCATTCGTAAAGAGCTGGACGATGCCCGGCTCTTGCGCGAAGAAGCCCAGGAATTGCTGGCCTCTTACGAGCGCCGCCAACGCGAGGCGGAAAAGGAAGCCGAAGATATTATTACCCAGGCCAAGCACGAGGCAGAGCTGTTTGCCCGCGACGCCCGTGAAAAACTGCAAGATATGCTGCAACGGCGCGCCGAAGCGGCCACACGCAAAATTGCACAGGCAGAAACCCGCGCCGCAGCGGATGTTCGCGCCCATGCGGCTGGCCTGGCCTCTGCGACCACAAAAATTGCTTTGGAAGAGTCTCTGAGCAAGCCTGCGCAAAGTAAGCTGGTCAATGAAAGCATTGAAGAACTAGGAAAAAGCCTGCAATAGCCTACACGCTTTTATCACATACATGACGAGAAAACCGCCCGTAATTTTGGGGCGGTTTTTTTATTTGGCTAGTTTTTCTTTCGGGTTTTGGCGAAAAAGCCCCGAATATGCTTGCCGGTTTTGGGATAGCGGGCCAGAAAACTGCCCATGGTGCGCCGCGCCCGGCGGGAATTTCGCACCAGCACCACCACACCACTGGCCGTTACAATGCCACCAATGGGTATGGGAAACGGGATCAGCGGCAAACCTACCGCAATTAATACCACGCCGCCAGCCACTCTGGCCTTGCGGGCTATGGCTTCGCTGCGCGTCTCGTTATCAAAATCGAGAGGTTCAAAATCCATTACCTTCTCCTCTCCCCTGCCCCGGAAATGTAGTTGGGTTACAAAGCGATGGCAAGATAGATGACGCAGAAGTTATTTTCCGGGCCAATAGCTAAGCAAGGATTCGGTAGTCGGCCGTGGGCGCTCTTTGACTTTTTCCTTCGCGGTGCCCAGATGAATAAACCCGGCAAAGCGTTCGTGGTCGTGCAAACCGAATTCACGGGAAATCTGGCGGTCAAACGCCATCCACCCGGTCAGCCATGTGCCAGCCCACCCGGCCGCATTGGCGACCAGCAACAGATTGAAACACAGGGCGCCCACCGATAATTCCTGCTCCCATACCGGGGTTTTGTGGCTCCCGTCCGGGTTGGAAATCACCGCGATGACCAATGGCGCGCAACAAAACCGGCGGCGCTCACGATCCAGTTCCTCCAAGGTGGCATTGGGGTTTAGTTCCAGATGCCGGGCGGCAAACACCTCACCGGCGTCGGCCCGGGCCTCACCTCCAAAAACTATCACCCGCCAGGGGGCAAGCCGACGATGATCCGGCACCCGCATGGCCATACGCACGATCTGCGAAACCTCTTCAGGGTTTGGGCCAGGTTCTTTTAACGCCGCCGCCGGGAAAGACCGGCGTGCGTTTAAAAAGGCCAGCATATGTTCGTTGGATTGGCTGGCCGCCAACATGGCATCTGCCGCCGGGGCTTCGGGATATGCGATCATCATGTTACCTTTAGTCGAATCTTTGACGTCACAGGCATATAGGTCCTATATACAATTGCAAAAGGGGGCTTTTGCATTTTAGCAAGGCAAAAAGGAGTTTGGGGTCAATATGAGTAGTGTAGAAATGGACCCTCAGTGTTGTTGCGCCACACCGGCAGAACGGCGACGGGAAAAAATGCGCGAGGCGATCATTGCCGCCGCTCAGGCGATCTTTACCAAAGACGGGGAGGCCGGCCTATCCATGCGTCGCCTTGCCGAAGCCATCGATTATTCGCCGGCGGCGCTGTATAAGTATTTTGCCTCCAAAGATGATCTGTTTGAGGCCGTGCGCGAACAGTTCTTCGAACGCCTGTTAAAGCGCATGAACGAGGCCACGCATGGCAGCGGTACAACCAGAGAACTTATCGAGGCGTGTGGCCGCGCCTATATCGAAACCGCGCTGGAAGAACCCAATACATATATAATGGCCTATACCAGTATGGATGATGACAGTACGCCAACTGAAGGTACATTCGGGTATGCAGCCGCCGAACAATTGGAAAACATGATTGCAAAGGGCATGAACGAAGGTGTTTTTCGAGACATGAATCTGGCCCTGGCCGGAAAAGCGGTTTGGGCTGCTGTACACGGCCTGGCCACCTTGTTGATCCAGATCCCCTCCATGCCCGGCGGGGTCACCCAGGAAACCGAACATACCCGCGAAGMYAYSRYSCARTNYYCAKRCARWKKYYATYTGGNGCNSAMTGNYCWRGCYWSRGGCGYTRKCMAWMTMGKYCARMTTSWTGATGATTTATTGAGCGCCGTTTTTCCCCAATGCATCACGCACTTTGCCGTATTCGCCGCCCCAGCTGTCAGTCATAGTATCGCGAATGGCCCACAGCTCTGGGTAAAACTGACGACGGATTCCCTCTTTTAGCAAATCAACGGATCGCCCCTTAAGGGACTTCGCACCAAAGCCTATGCTGCGGGCGATCAACTGCATATGGCGATAGCCAAAGCGCTGAAACATGGAATCAAACTGGGCCAGGCATTCGGCAACGATATAGGCGTCGCAATGACTGTATTCACTGTCATAAATGCTCTCCACCGTTTTGCCATCGGCCTTCAGATAATGCTTGTTGAAGGTTTCCCACAATAACGGCCCCATGCGAATCAACACCCGAAAGCCCGGTGATTCCTGACCGCTGCCATTGCCCAGCGCCAGGCGAATTTGCTGATATTCCTTAGGCGACATGGTTTCCAGAAGTGCCAATTGTTCGTTCATCATGCTTTGCAGCAGGTCCACCCGGCCAAACAGCGTTACAATCCGGTTGGTGTTTTTCTCGGCCATGTATTCATCAATGTCGAGCAGGGTGTAAGCCATAAGCTTCATCCACAGCTCTTCTACCTGATGGACGATCTGAAATTGCAATTCGTCTTTATTGCAAAAATCCTCAAACGGCTTTTGGCAGGCGAGCAGCGCATCAGAGCTCAGATAAACCTCATAATCGAGGCCAGTTTGGCCCTTCATCATTTTATAAAAACTCTGACGATCCATAAGCTGTTCTCCGATGGGGATGATGTGCCGGCAATCTCATAAATGCTGCCCTTTAGCCAATGGAGAATAACGCTTGATGTAAAGGTACTCAAAGCGTTTATCACTATATAACTTTATTAATGCGATATTTTTCTCTATATTAACGTCAATTATCTGATAACATGCTGTGGCTAACCATGAACAAACACCGCCCACTCGATAAAACTGATCAGAACATCCTTGCCGTTTTGCAGCGCGATGGACGTATCAGCAATGTCATGCTGGCCAGGCGGGTCAATCTTTCACCGACCCCCTGCATGCACCGCGTACGACAGCTGGAAGAGGCGGGCTATATTACCGGCTATCGTGCCGTGCTTGACCCGGAGGCCCTGGGCCTGAAGGTTTGTGCCTTTGTGTTGATCAAGCTGGAGCGCAATACCCGCGATCAGGCTGAGGCTTTTGAGGCCGCCATTGCCGCCATCCCGGAGGCCAGCGAATATTATTCCACCGCCGGCACCCATGATTATATGCTAAAAATTTATGCCCGCGACTTGCGCGCCTACCAACAGGTCATCAACGATAAAATAGCCGCCCTGCCCTTTATTAATGACGTCCAGTCTACCATCATCCTGTCCGAACGGCGCACCGGTGGCGGCCTGTATCCACCGCCCCCTCAAACATAGTATTAAAACTGTCACACAACCTTCACAAAACTCGTCTATGGGCATCTTTGGAAGGGGTGCAATCAACCACACCTCTGGCAAAGAGTATCACCCGTGCAAAACTTTCTACCCATCGCCATGGCGGCTCTGGTCGTCATCACGCTGCTCGCCTGGTTCAACGGGCGCACTAAGGCTGTGGCCAGTGCCGGGGTGCATCCCTCTTCGTTGCATTCCCTGCCGGGATATTCGGGTACCTATCTGGCAATCTGGTCGGTGCTGCCTGCCTTTATTTTACTGGCGCTTTTTGGCCTGTTTGGCGACCTTCTGCTGAACTTGCAAATGCGCCAGAGCCTGCCCGCCAATATTCGGGCTTTGCCAGTCGAACAGGTTGAGTTGTTTATGCGCAACGCCCGCGCCCTGGCCTTTGGTGGCACCGCCAGTGAAACCTCGGCGACCTTGCTGGATACTGCCAAAACCTATGCCAGCCTCTCGCGTACCAGTAATTTTGCCGTCATTGGCGCGGTGATATTACTCACCATTGGCGGGTTTTTGTTTGCCCGTGGCCGCATAGGTAAAAACTTTCGCGCCCGCAACCATGTCGAGGCCGTGATTTTTGGCGTACTGGTGGTCTGTTCGGGGATTGCCATCCTTACCACCCTTGGCATTGTGCTCTCGCTGCTGACTGAATCTTTACGGTTTTTCAGCGAGATTAACGCGCTGGACTTTCTCTTTGGCCTGAAATGGTCACCCCAAACCGCCATGCGTGCCGACCAGGTTGGGCAGTCCGGCTCTTTTGGCGCGGTGCCGCTTTTTGCCGGCACCTTTCTCATCACCTTTATTGCCATGGTGGTGGCAGCCCCGGTTGGTCTCTATTCGGCCATTTACCTTTCCGAATACGCCAAGCCTGCAACCCGGCGCATCGTTAAACCCATATTGGAAATCCTGGCCGGGGTACCCACCGTGGTTTATGGTTTTTTCGCGCTGTTGACCATTGGCCCCTTTATACGCCAGGCCGCCGAGGCGGTGGGCCTTAGCGCCCAGACCCAAAGCGCCCTGTCGGCGGGTCTGGTGATGGGTATTATGATCATCCCCTTTGTTTCGTCTCTTTCTGATGACGTAATCAATGCGGTGCCCCAGGCCCTGCGCGATGGCTCTTACGCCATGGGAGCCACCCAGGCTGAAACCGTACGCAATGTAGTCTTCCCGGCGGCGCTGCCCGGCATTATGGGTGCTCTTTTGCTGGCCATCAGCCGCGCCATTGGCGAAACCATGATTGTGGTCATGGCCGCCGGCCAAAGCGCCAATCTGACTGCCAACCCGCTGGAACCCGTGACCACCGTTACGGTGCAGATCGTCACCCTTTTGACCGGGGATCAGGAATTTGACAGCGCCAAAACCCTCTCTGCTTTTGCGCTGGGGCTAGTCCTCTTTATCATTACGCTGGTCCTGAACATCATTTCGCTGCGCGTGGTGCGCAAATACCGGGAACGCTATGACTGAGCCAGCCAAATCCCTCTCCACCAGGGCGTTGATCGCCGCTTCCCTGCCCCGGCGTTACCGTGCCGAGCAACGCTTTCGCCTGTATGGCCGGGCGGCAATACTGCTGGCCATCAGTGCGCTAGCGCTATTGCTGTTCTCAGTCGGGTCGCAGGGGTTTTCTACATTCTCCATCTATCACTTCAATCTGCCCTTGCAACTTGATGCCAGGCTGATCGACCCCAAAAACACCGCTGATCCTAAAGTGATTGCCAAAGGCCGCTACCGCAAACTCATCCAGAAGGCGCTCAGTGATGCCTTTCCCAAAGTGCACTCTCGCAGCGATAAACGCGCCCTTTACGCCCTTTCAACCGGTCTCAACTCCGTATCTTTACGCAATCAGGTGGTCAATAACCCCGACCTGATCGGCAGCGAAATTCGCTACACCGCGCCCCTCTCTGATGATCTGGATCTTTATCTCAAAGGCAAAATCACGCCACGGAAATTTTACAAAGGTACTGGCGCTTTAAAGGCCAGCGCTACGAATAAAAACACGCTGGAGCTAACCGGGAAACCCGGGGCCTTTGATACGCTGATCCAGCACATTCGCCAAAAACGACTGGTCCGCGCCGAGCGCCTTGAGGATCGGGCAGAAAAATTGCTCGAGCGCCTGAAGGAGGCGCGCAAAGAAGTGGCAGAGGTTCAGCAGGTCGAGGTCAACCGCCTGAAAATTCTGGCCGCCGATATTCGCCAAAAAGCCAAAAATAATACCATCCATCTTGACAAAAATGACCCCTCCGTTCTGATCAACTTTAATCAGGGTTTCATCAAAGCGGCCGAACTATCGGATCACCAGATCACCGGCCTGGCCCTTTTGGCACCAACCCGCCTGGAGCCTTCTCAAAACTGGCGCAGCCTTATCCTGGATTCCCCGGAACGGGCGCGACGCGTAACCGACCAACAGGCCGCTTGGGCCGAAACCCTGCTGGCACGCGGACACCTGAAACGCAGCTTTAACTCCATTTTTTTCACCCATGCCGACAGCCGCGAGCCAGAACTGGCCGGCATTGCCGGGGCCATGGTTGGCTCGATCCTGACCCTGATGGCAACCATGCTGGCCGCCGTTCCCATTGGCATTCTGGCGGCGATTTACCTGGAAGAGTTTGCCCCCAGAAACCGCCTCACTGATTTTATCGAGGTCAATATCAACAACCTTGCCGCCGTGCCCTCGATCATTTTTGGCCTTTTAGGGCTGGCGGTGTTTCTCAACATATTTCACATGCCCCGCTCTGCCCCCATTGTAGGCGGGCTGGTGCTGGCTCTGATGACGCTGCCGGTAATCATTATTGCCTCGCGCGCCGCCATCAAGGCGGTACCGCCCTCCATTCGTGAAGCCGCGCTTGGCATTGGTGCCTCAAAAACCCAGACCGTTTTTGACCATGTGCTGCCCTTGGCGGCACCGGGTATTCTGACCGGGACTATCATTGGCCTGGCCCGTGCCCTTGGCGAAACCGCGCCGTTGTTAATGATCGGCATGGTAGCCTTTATCGCCGACATTCCAAAATCGCTGACCTCGCCCGCCACCGCCATGCCGGTACAGATTTATCTCTGGGCCAGCAGCTCCGAGCGGTCCTGGGAATCACGTACTGCTGCGGCTATCATCATATTGTTATTATTAATGATTGTCCTAAACCTGACCGCCGTGTTCCTGCGGCATAAATTTGAACGGAGATGGTAGGATGGACACTTCGGTATCCCCGGCCACACAGACCACAGACACCCCATCCGCACCGGAAGCGCCCAAAGTGCGAGCACGCAAGGTGAATGTGTTTTATGGCAACAAACAGGCCCTGTTTGATGTCAATCTGGATATTTCTGATCGCAGCGTTACTTCCTTCATTGGACCGTCGGGCTGTGGCAAATCCACATTCCTGCGCTGTATAAACCGCATGAACGACACCATCGACATTTGCCGCGTCGAAGGCGACATCCATTTGGACGGCAAAGACATTTATGCCCGCGACGTTGACCCGGTAATCCTGCGCGCCAGCGTAGGCATGGTGTTTCAAAAGCCCAATCCGTTTCCCAAATCCATCTTTGACAATGTTGCCTATGGCCCGCGCATTCACGGGTTGGCCAGCAATCCCGAAGAATTAAGCGAGATTGTCGAAACCTCCTTGCGTCGCGCCGGTTTATGGACAGAAGTCGCCGATCGGCTGGACGAACCAGGCACTGGATTGTCTGGAGGCCAGCAACAACGTCTGGTCATTGCGCGCGCCATCGCGGTGCGCCCCGAAGTGATCCTGATGGACGAGCCATGTTCGGCCCTGGACCCCATTGCAACGGCCAGAATTGAAGAACTGATCGATGATCTGCGCAATAATTATTGCATTATCATGGTCACGCACTCGATGGCACAAGCCGCGCGGGTATCGCAGCACACCGCCTTTTTCCATTTGGGCAAGCTGGTCGAGGCCGGCCCCACCGAACAAATATTCACCAACCCCAATGACAAGCGCACCCAGGATTATATTACCGGACGCTTTGGCTAATTACGCTGTACCTGACCTAGGAAAAGCAGATGACCGAACATATTGTAAAATCCTTTGACGACGAACTGGACGAGTTGACCGCAGAAGTGGCCCGCATGGGCGGCCTGGCGGAAAAACTGCTCAGCGACGCGCTGGATGCCGTGGTGTCGCGCGATGGTGCGCTGGCCAAGGATGTTATCCAGCGGGACAAGGAGATTGATGCCCTGCAATTGGAGCTGGAACGCCGGGTGATCCTGCTGCTGGCGCTGAGACAGCCCATGGCCAGCGATTTGCGCCGTACCTTCAGCGCCCTGAAAATCTCTGGCGACCTGGAACGCATTGGCGATCTGGCCAAAAACATTGCCAAACGCGCCCTGATCCTGAATGAACAGCGCCCCATGTCCCTGACCCGCAGCGTACATCGCATGGGCCATGTCGTCAGCAATATGCTCAAAGACGTGCTGGACGCCTATACCACCGCCGATGTGGATCTGGCCATTGATGTGTGGCGGCGCGATGATGAAATCGACGCCCATTACAACAGCCTGTTTCGCGAACTTCTGACCTATATGATGGAAGACAGCAAAACCATCACCATGTGTACACATTTGTTGTTCATGGCTAAAAACCTGGAACGCATAGGCGATCACGGCACCAATATTGCCGAAAACGTGCATTATCTGGTGACCGGCGAGGAGTTGCCGGATGCACGAACCAGTGCCACAGAATATAAGGGGCAAGACCAATGATCCCCTATGTCATCGTAGTAGAAGATGAAGCCGCGCTGGCTACGTTATTGCAATACAACCTTGAAAAAGAAGGCTATGAGGTCGCCATTGCCAGTGATGGCGAAGAAGCCCTTTTGATGGTGTCCGAGCGCGTCCCCGACATGATGGTGCTGGACTGGATGCTGCCCAAACTGTCGGGCATAGAGGTCTGCCGGTGCCTGCGCGCCGATAAATCCACCCCCAACATCCCCATCATAATGCTGACCGCCCGCAGCGAGGAGGACGAGCGCGTTCGCGGTCTGGATACCGGTGCCGATGATTATATAACCAAGCCCTTTGCCCTGAGCGAGCTGTTGGCACGCATTCGGGCGGTGCTGCGCCGGGCAAAGCCCAGTCTGATCGAAGAAAGCCTGCATTGCGGTAATATGGTGCTGGACCGCAGCACCCACAAGGTTCTGCGCCATGGCAAAGAAGTGCCCCTTGGCCCGACCGAATTTCGCCTGCTGGAGCACTTTATGAGCCAGCCCGGGCGGGTGTTTAGCCGCACGCAACTGATTGATGCCATTTGGGGCACTGAGGTTGATGTGGAAATCCGCACTGTGGATGTGCATGTGGGACGCCTGCGCCGGGCATTAAACGCCGGTCACCAGCATGATGCCATCCGCACGGTACGCTCGGCCGGCTATGCCTTGCGGGCGGACTAAGATCATTAAATTACACCATATTATCTCGCCTAAACAGGATGCAGTGAAGTCTTTCTTATCCCCGCTTTTATGAGGGACCAAGAGGGGTAATAAGGGGCTTTTGAGGGATGCTTTAGGGTAAGTTTTTCGCCTCCAAGGGATCAATCATGGGCTAATGAAGGTTGGCAAAGGGGTAGGAATTGCCCCTCTTTGACCCTTCAGCCCGTTAGGCGGGGGATAAGGTTTCACTATCCCACACTGGCGCTGACCGGGTATTGTATTTGTATGGCTCACCCCTGTCATTGCCGGGATAAACCGGGAAATGACACGAGTGGAAAGCGGAGCCCCTCATCCTGATCCTGTCAAAGAATGGAGTAACACAACACCCACTACAGATCACAATACAGCCTGTTGACTGGCGGCGTGACCATAAGCGGCGTAAAACATAAACATGACCAAAGCCACCCTTCCCAAAGTTTTGCCCTTTGCCGGATCTCCGCTGGACCGGTGTGAAAACCTGCGCCGCGATGCAGACGCCATCCGCGCGCTGCAAGACAGTGACCGGGCACTGTTTTTGCCCCTATGGCGCGGTCAGATATATATGCTGAGCGATGGCACACCGGCGCTGTTACAAGGCATGGCGCTGGACGCACTGAGCCTTGCTGATCCGGGTCCGGTTCTGCTTGGCACCCAAGGCAAAACCAGACAGCCCTGGTTTGCTATCGGTCTGGAAGAGGCCGTCGATGCGGATGCAGACTTTCCCCTTGGCGGCCTTGGAGAATGGATGGATTTACGGGCGGCAGCACCGCTCCTTAGCACCGCTGATCTGGCCATTGTGGGCCGCGCTTCGGCGCTGCTGGGATGGCATAACCGGCACCGGTTTTGCGCCAATTGCGGGGCCGTTACCTGTGCTGCCGAAGGCGGCATAAAACGCGAATGCCCCGATTGCGGCACCGAACATTTCCCCCGCACGGATCCGGTGGTGATCATGCTGGCCGTGCAAGGTGATCAATGCCTGATGGGGCGCCAGGCCGGTTGGCCTGAGAATACGTATTCGGCGCTGGCCGGGTTTGTCGAACAAGGCGAAAGCCTGGAGGAAGCCTGTGCCCGCGAAGTTGGCGAAGAGGCCGGGATCACCATCGGCGCGGTACGTTATGTACTCAGCCAACCCTGGCCGTTCCCTTCTTCGTTGATGATCGGCCTGATCGCCGAGGCTTTGAGCGAAGACATCACTCTGGATGATGAGCTGGAGGATGCGCGCTGGTTTTCCCGCAATGATGTGCGCGCCATGTTGTCAGGGGCGCATGAGCGCTATCGCGCACCAATGAAATTTTCCGCCGCTTATCATTTGCTAAGCGAATGGGCAGCGCACAAATAACCATTCCACCCCAATTGATAAAAAAAATTCATCATAGTGCCATGCGAGTGTCATACGAGCCGTGCATAGCAAGCTTGCCGGAACGAATTTTCAAATGTTTCCGGTGACATAGCGCTTAGCGGTGCGCTCAAGGGAATGATTGCAATTGCCAGAATGATCTGCGTACTGCGCAGGTTTTGTTCTTAGGCTTTGGCAATAATTCACAGTGCTTTTGACGGTCAATTTCCGTCCCCGCTTTTATACAATTTTAGAGGGACACGCCCCTGTGCCCGTTGCCGAACTTTACTTCGGCATGGCCGGAGGTATGTGACAAGGAGTAGTTTTATGTACACCAAGACACACTTACGTCTGGGCACGGCGGTTATTTGCGCTTTGCCTGTTTTATTCACCTTTGCCGGTGCGGCAACAGCGCAGGAAAACCTGCGAGAAGACGAAATTATCATCACGGCTCTTAAAAAACCACAAAACCTGCAAGATGTGGCCAGCTCTGTTTCTGTAGTCTCCGGCGATAATCTGCAAGAGCTGAATATCTATGACCCGGCAGACCTTAGCGACAAGGTTCCAGGGGTTGTGGTGACCAATGTTCAGGGCTATCGGCGCTCGGTCACCATTCGTGGTGTCGGCAATGAAATCCCCGATAATGCCGGTACAAAGCCGGCAGTGGCGTTCCACGTAGACGGCATTTTTATGGCCAACGATTATGCCTTGTTTGCCGATCTGGTGGATATACAACGGGTAGAGATTATTCGCGGTCCCGATGGCACGGTATTTGGCAACAGCTCCACCGGCGGTGCGATCAATGTGGTAACCAAAAAACCTGATTTTGATGGTGTCAGTGGCTATCTGGAAGGAACAGCAGGCAGTTTCTCAACCGCAGACATTCGTGGCGCCGTAAATATGCCACTGTCGGACAAAGTGGCACTGCGCCTCTCGGCGGCTCACCGCGAGCATGACGGTTTCACCAAAAACCTGGCCATTCCGGGGCGCCGACTGGATGACGAGAACGATGACACCTTGAAAGCGCAGGTATTGTTTCAACCTACGACCGCCTTTTCCGCTCTGTTTCAATGGCAGTATTACAAGTCCGACATTAACGGTCCGTCGCTGAAAGGTGGTTTTGATACCGCCTCCAGTGACCCGCGTGTGGTCGCCCACGACACACTGGAATCCTTCAGGCTGGAAAATAATATCGGCAGTGCCATTTTTCATCTGAACACCGATGTCGCCAACGTCTCGGCACTGTTCAGCTATCAGAATTATGACATGAGCCGGGTGCTGGATTTTGACCGCTCGTCCCTCACCGCCAATGACCCGGCACCACTGCCACTTGTAGGCGTACTGGACCTTTTGGGCGAGGCCCCGATCCCGCAATTTGTTGGCACGCTGAGCCAGGTGGATGACTCCTATACGGCAGAGTTGAACATCACTTCGCCAGAAGGTGACAACCGTCTCGACTGGGTGGCCGGGGCATTTTACCTGCACACCAAAATCTTCTCCAACACTCGCAATTTTTTTGATGCGGGCCGCGACGGCAACCCGGTCAGCCGCCTTGTGCAAGGCCCCAATGTGTTTGCCAGTAATCCGGACATAGACTTTCTAAACTCAGATTATCGCCGCTTTACCTCGTACTCGTTTTTTGGTCAGGCGACTTTCAATATTACCGACAAATTTGGCATAACCGGCGGGCTACGCTTTACCCAAAATGAGTTTAATGACGAACGGTGCAGCTTTAGCTGTGTTGTGGATCGTTCCCGCATTACCAGCCGTCCGGCGGACAAAAATAATAATTTGACCGGCAAAATTTCGCTCAATTATGCGCCGAGCGCCAATAATCTTCTCTACACCTCCTTTGCTACCGGTGCCAAACCCAATGGCTCTAACAGCAGCTCTGATCCGACATTTTTCCCCGAAGTTTTCAAGCAGGAAAAGGTGCGTGCTTATGAGGTCGGTTCAAAAAACCGCTTTGCCGAAGGTAAGGTACGGTTGAATGCAGCGGCGTTTTATTACGACTTCAAAAACTATCTCTTCCAGTCCAGCGGGGTTGGCCGCTTTAATGCCGGGGCCTCAAATCTGCCGAAAGCGGAAATGTATGGTCTGGAAGTAGAAGGCAATGTGCAACTGGACGAAAACTGGTCGCTGGACGGTAATCTTTCTGTATCAGATACGAATATCACCAAAGGGCGGCTGGCCATTGATCGTGCCGCTGCGGAAAACGCCAGCGTCGGCCTGATCATCTCTGGTGCCCCGTCGGCAGACATTGCCGCGGCAAGGCTGGCAACGGCGGTGGATCTGACTGGCAATCAGTTGGCGAAAACGCCGCACCTGGTGGCCAATCTACACCTGACACATCAGCAGCGGATTACCGACTGGGGCATGCTCCGCACTACCATTGGCTATACCCATCGCGGCAGCTTCTGGTCTCGAGTGTTCAATTCCCCAAGCCGCGACAAGGTACCCTCCTATGACATTGTCAATCTGAATGTTCGGGTACAGCCGGATCAAAGCCGGTGGACCGCCGAACTGGGTATTCAGAACCTCTTTGACAGCAATGCCATCAACACCCGCTATACGGATGATTTTGCTCTGGGCTTTACCAGCAACCAATATCTGCCCCCGCGGATGATTACCCTGCGCGCCCGATACGGGTTTTGAGATTTAGCAAAACACGAAAAGAGAAAGGGCGGTGTCAGACACCGCCCTTTTTTCTTGCCCCAGGATCAGCCCCTAGCCCTTACCCGGCGGGGTCCACTTATTGATGATGAACGAGGCATCCACCGGTGTTTCGGCAATATGGTTGGTGTAATTGGAAAGGGTTTTAAGGGCGACGCCCAAAATCACCTCCAGTACATTGGCTTTGGTATAGCCGGCCTCCAGAAAGGCCGCGACGGCCTTTTCGCCGACATCGCCGCGCTCGATTACAATCTTGCGGGTAAATTCGCGCAAGGCCTCCAGATGGTCATCATCTTCGATCTCTTCATCATCACGCACCGACATAATGGCATGGCCGGGCAGGCCCGCCCCCTTGGCCAGGCCGGTATGGGCCGCCACGCAATATTTGCATTCATTTTCCACGGAGGCCGTCAGCAGCACCAGATGCTTTTCTTCGGGTGCCAGCGAGGATTTGATGAATATCTCCGAGAGCGTCATATAGCCTTCCAGCGCGGCGGGACTTTCGGCCAGCTCGCCCAGCACATTGGGCACCGAGCCAAAAGCGGCCCTGGACTTGGCCAGAAAGGGTCGCGATTTTTCCGGAGCACTGGTTTCATCATAAATATTAAATGTCGTCATGGGGTTCTCCTACTCTCTGTCCACCACCGCTTTGAGGCGAAACGGATCGGCCACATATGTGCCCAGCATTTTGATCTCGGTCGAGAAAAACGCCAATTCCTCCAATGCCAGATGCAAGGCGTGCTCTTCCGGGTGAGCCGCTACATCGGCATAAAACCGCGTGGCAGTGAAAGAGCCGCCCAATTGATAGCTTTCCAGCTTGGTCATGTTGACGCCATTGGTGGCAAAGCCGCCCATGGCCTTATAAAGCGCCGCCGGGATATTACGCACCCGGAACACAAAGCTGGTGACATAGGCGGTATCTTCCTCATAGGGCGGTATATCGGCTTCGCGGGACATCACCAAAAAGCGCGTGGCATTATGGGTGGCATCCTCAATATTTTCGGCCAGCACTTTGAGATTATAGATCTCGGCAGCCAGCTTTGAGGCTACGGCGGCATCTTCCGCATTGCCTTTTTGCGCAATTATTCTGGCGGCGCCCGCCGTGTCCTGGGCATGGGCGGCCTTGATGCCCAGCCGGTGCAGGGTCAGGCGGCACTGGCCCAGCGCCATCACATGACTGTGGGCGCGCTTTACCGTGTCCAGCGTGCTGTCTGCCGTCCCCATCAAAAAATGATGAATGGGCAGAAATTTCTCCGCCTCAATACGCAAATGGGATTCGGGCAACAGGTAATGAATATCCGCCACCCGCCCGGCCAGCGTATTTTCCACCGGGATCATGGCCTTGTCCGCATAACCTTCGGCCACGGCGCTGAACGCCTCTTCGAAAGAATGACAGGGAAAGGGCTCCAGATCCGGATAATTCTGCACACAGGCCAGATGGGAATAGGCCCCTGGTTCTCCCTGATAGGCAATTTTCTGTTTCACTCTGCCGTCCCCTCTCTTAAGCCCCGGATACGCGCTAAATCTTCCGGGCTGTCAATTCCCGGGCAATCATTTTCAACCAAAGCACATACAATCTTCATGCCATCATCCAGCGCCCGTAATTGTTCCAGATTTGCGCGTTTTTCATTGGATGATGGTGGCAAAGCGCAAAACCGCTCCAGCGCTGCCCGCCGATAGGCATAAATGCCGATATGGTGCCAAAAGGCGGCGTGCTCATTCCCAGCCAGTGTGCGGGTAAAACCGATGGCCTGCACCGGCTTGCCCGGCATTGCCTCGCCCAACACCACTTTGACGACGTTTTCGTCCCGGCGTTCCACTTTGCTATGGCTTTGAAACGCGCAAGTAGCAATATCGGCCTGTGGATCGTTTTTCAGGGCATCAATAACCGCGCCCAAATGCTCTGGCAATAATTCGGGCATATCACCCTGTACGTTCAGTATGATTTCAGCGCACCCTTTCGGGTCGACAATCTCTGCCGCCGCCCGTACCCGGTCACTGCCCGAGGGCAGGTCCGTATCGGTCAGCACAGCCGCAATGTCATATTCTTTGGCCACCTGCACAATTTCCACATCCGCCGCTGCGATTACCGGCGCACCATAGCCTGCTATTTGGACCGCACGGGCAACGCACACCACCATGGGGATACCGGCGATTTTAGCCAGAGGCTTGCCTGGTAAACGTGTGGATGCCAGCCGCGCCGGAATGATGATCAGGACACTCATAACCGCACTTTATCAGGCCCATATCAAACAAAGGCAAGCATTGGACACTTCAGGCGGTTGCGAAGTCGCGCTTTGCATGCAAAAAAGGCAAGAATCGCAACTCAGCGTGCCAGAAAAAGGCGCGCGCCAGTCTGAGGGGGCGCCGGATGGGCGATCTATTCTGGAACAAGGTATTTGGTGCCGTGCTGGCAACGGCATTGGTAGTCTTTGGGATTAGGGAACTGGGCCATGCCCTGATCCATCCCCATGACCCGGCTGAACCCGGCTATAAAATTGCTGTCGCCGAAGATAGTGGCGCCAAAGAAAAACCAGCCGAAGCGGCCCCGGTCAAAAGCCTGGCACAAATGCTAAGCGAGGCCAGCGCCACGTCTGGCGAGCGCACAGCCAAAAAATGCGCCGCCTGTCACGACTTTACCAAAGGTGGCCCCAACAAGATCGGACCGAATTTATGGAATGTTCTTGGCCGCATCGCGGGCAGCCATGAAGGCTTTAAATATTCCGATGCCATGAAGACCTTTGGAAAGGTTTGGGATTATGAAACCCTGGATGCCTTTGTTTCTAGTCCCAAAACCGAGGTTCCGGGCACGGCCATGGGCTTTGCCGGTCTGAAAAAGCCCAAGGATGCCGCCAATTTGCTGGCCTATTTGCGCACCCTTAGTGATGCGCCCATGGCACTACCATCCCTGCCAGCCAGTACCGCAGACGCCGCCGCCGCCGTCACCGAGGCAACGCAAGCTACACACGAATAAACATAGCTATGTGATTTTACTAAAGCCGCCGGATTGCCGTAATGCCTCCGGCGGTTTTTTTTATGCGCGCCACGGCCTCGGCAAGGGGTTCGCGCGCTACGGCCATATGCCAGGCATTGGCATGCAATACTATATGCGCATCCAGCATGATGCCGACATGACCTTTCCAGAAAATCAAATCCCCCCGATGCAGACCTGATAAATCTTCATGAACGGGTATGGGCGTACCCAGCGTTTTCACTTGCATATCGGTATCACGCAAGGCCGCCACGCCGCCGGCCTGTAATGCATTTTGCACCAGGGCCGAACAATCCAGCCCAAAGCTGGACCGCCCGCCCCAGACATAGGGGGTGTGCTCATAAGCCTCGGCAACACGAACCCAGTCCGGCGATTTTTCGCCCAGCGGCACMGCATGGCGTGCAAACACCCAGCCCTTATCCGGACCTAATTGCACATAAAGGTCTTCCTGAGCGGTACAGGCAAACACCGTATTGCCATGGGCATAGTCCCCTATGGGCGCTTTTAAATCCGGGCGCGCAAAAATCGGCGTGCGCGGCACACAAATCTGATGATCCGGGCCCGTCACCGCATCACTCAGGGCAAGGGCTTCTACATAACCCACATAGCCATCGCGACTGGCCTGGCCCCATACCCAGCCGTTTTTTTGCTCGTAAACTTCAAACCCTTCGCCCAGCAATAATTCGGTTTGCAGCATTGTGCGGGCATCGGGGGCGCCATAAAGCCGGGCCAATGGCACACAAACCTGCATGGGCTGCGCCTCTACATAGCACGCCGCCTGCACACTGGTGCGCAGTTTTTCTGCGGCCAGATCATCCCGGGCCGGGGTAAGGCGGGGATCAAATTCAGTTTCTGTCATAACGGGCCTGCAATAACGAGAATACTGCGCGCGGTCCCTGGGCATCGCCGCCCATGGGATGCGATGGTCGGGCCTTGGGCACCCAGGCGAAAATATCAAAATGTACCCAGGGAACATCACCAACAAAACGACGCAAAAACAAGGCTGCCGTGATTGACCCGCCCATGGGGCTGGAGGCCGTATGACAGATGTCAGCGATGGGGCTATCGAGCAGGTTGTCATAGCCATCCCAAAGCGGCATACGCCAAACCGGGTCGCCGGTGCGTTTGGCCGCCAGTTCCAGATCGGCAGACAAGCCCTCATCATCAGTATAATATGGGGCCATTTCCGGCCCCAGCGCCACCCGGGCCGCCCCGGTCAGGGTGGCAAAATCAATCAGCAGTTCTGGCTTTTCCTCGGTCGCCCGGGTTAGCGCATCGGCCAGCACCAGACGCCCTTCAGCGTCGGTATTATCGATCTCGACGCTGATCCCCTTGCGGCTTTGCAGAATATCGCTGGGCCGATAGGCATCCCCCGATATGGCATTATCCACAATGGGCAGCACCATGTGCAGCCGCACCGGCAATTTGGCCGCCATGATCATATGAGCCAGCGCCATGGCATTGGCCGCCCCGCCCATATCCTTTTTCATCAGGCGCATGTATTGCGCCGCCTTGATATCCAGCCCGCCGGTATCAAACACCACCCCCTTGCCCACCAGGCCGATGCGCGGGTGATCGGGCTGGCCCCATGTGAGTTCCACCAGGCGCGGCGCATGGGCCGAGGCCCGCCCCACCGCATGCACCATGGGATAGTTTTGCACCAGCAGGTCATCACCGACCACGGCGCTGACCCTGGCCCCAAAGCTCTTGCCCAGATCATGCACCGCCGCTTCCAGCTCTCCGGTATTCAGGTCCGCCGCCGGGGTGTTGACCAGATCGCGCGCCAGATACACCGCCTTGGCCATTTGACGGGCCGCCTGCGCATTCGCATCCACAATAAAAATCCGCGCCGGTGGGCGTTTTCGTGGGGTATAGCGCGTAAAGGCATAGGCCCCCATCAGCCAGGCCAGGGCCAGATCCTGATGATTGATCGCCTCTGGCGCTTCGGCCAATTGGTAATCACCTTCAGGTAATTTCATGGCGGCATCGCCAAGGGCAAAGGCATCGTTCTTTTTGCCCGCACCCAGCAAGGCCAAGGGTGATTTGCCCGCGCGTGGCACCAGCAACACTTCGCCGCGTTTAGCCCTAAACCCCGCCGCATCAATCAGCGCCGCCGCTCCCTCCGGTGCTTTTTCCAGCCAGCAATCCAGCCCGTCAGCGGCAATAATATAAAGCGGGCGCTGGGCTTTATCGGCATGGTCGAGCAAGGCTTCTGGCATCGGGGGGTTTTCCATTTTCAAATGACTCGGTATTAACCGGTTGTTGACGATCTGCGCGCACATTTGCGTCTTGTTAACCATAATTTAGGCGAGCCTTTCCCATGCGTATAGCCCCTCTTTTTCGTTATGCAGTATTGGGCGTTGGGCTGGCACTCGGCGGGTGCGCCACCGCCCCTTCCCCGCAGGAAGATGCGTTAAAATCTGCGCTGGAACGGGACATAGCGCCGCAAACCCGCGAGGCCCGCGAAACCATTGCCCGCCAGGATGTGCTGACCCAGGCGGCCTTTTGGGCCAAGGAATATGATAAAAACCCCGCCGATAAGGAAGCTGCACTGGCGCTGGCCCGTATTATCCGCACGTTGGGCAATCCGGAACGCGCCGCCGAAGTGGCCAGTCAGGCCCTGACACTTTATCCCAAAGATCCGGGTTTATTGCTGGTTGCCGGTCAGGCCTTTGTCGAAAATGCGCAAGGCGCCAATGCGCTCGATTTTTTGCGCTCCGCCACCATGATCGACCCGACCAACTGGCATGCGTATCTGGCCATGGGGGTTGCCTATGACCAATTGGGCAAGCCGCTACAGGCACGGGCCGCCTTTAACCGGGCGCTGGCTTTGCAACCGGGCAATCCCGGTATTCTTTCCAATCTGGGCCTGAATTATGCCAGCGAAGGCGATCCGGCCATGGCCGAGCGGTATTTACGCCAAGCCGTATCCCAGCCGGGTGCCCCGGTGCAGGCGCGCCAGAACCTGGCGTTGGTGCTGGCCTTGCAGGGGCGCTTTGAAGAGGCCAATGCCATGGCCAGCGAGGACCTTCCCCCGACGCTGGCCAGCAAGAATGTTGACATGGTTCGTGCCATGATTGTCCGCCCCAAACGATGGGAGATGTTACGTGAAGAATAGATCTGCGCTCACTCTTTTTGAACGCCTGACCGGGGCCTCCGGGGCCTTGCATGGCCTGTTGGCAGTAATGGCGCTGGCTTCTTCCTCTCACCTGGCAACCGGCCCCGGCGGCGCGGAGTTATTGCAACGGGGCGGCCAGATCGAGCTGTTCCACGCGCTAGCGGTTTTTGCGGCGCTGTGCGTCGGCGCGCGCCTGCCGGCGCTGCTCTTTACGCTGGGGGCCGCCGCCTTTGCCTTGCCGCTATATCTGCACGGATATGCCGATTTTACCGCCCTTGGGTTTCTGGCTCCGATCGGGGGACTGATCCTGCTGGCCGGCTGGGGGCTGCTATTTTGTGTGCTGCTACTCCCTCTTCCCAAAACCGCGTAAGCGCCCTCCTTAAATAAGACTCCCGCCGCCTTCGTTATACGGTTAAGCTGATAAAAATCAGTGGAGACCGTCATGAGCAAACCAAAAAACACCCAAGTATCGCGGCGCGGCCTTTTGGCCGCCGGGGCCATGGGGGCCACCTTAATGGGCAGCAAAGTCATCGCCCAGGAAAACAAAACCCAAGGCGATGACCTGACAGAGGAGTCCAAAATGGACGCCGATGCATTGAACCCGAAAATTGTCGCCTGCGCTGAAAAACTGATCCCCATTGAATACACCGATGCGGAGCGCGCCCAATTATTGAACGGATTTGAAAACCAGCTGCAATCCATTGCCAGCCTGCGTGCACAGAATTTTGAAAATGAACTGGCCCCGGCGCTGACCTTTGATCCACGCCTGCCCGGCAAAAGCTTTGCCAAACAGAAAAACGAAATCCGCATCCCCGCACCTTATAAAAAAGCGCTGCCCACAAACAGCGAAGACATCGCCTTTGCCTCACTGGCACAGCTTGGCAACTGGCTCAGGAAAACCAGCCTGACCAGCGTGCAATTGACCAGAATTTATCTGGATCGCATTGAAAAATACGGCAAAAAACTGGAAAGCTTTGTAACGGTGACGCCCGCATTAGCGCTAAAACAGGCCGCACAGGCCGATCTGGATCTAGCCGCCGGGCGGGATAAGGGGCCGCTGCATGGCATTCCCTATGGCGTGAAAGACTTGTTTGATACCGAGGGGATTCTCACCACCTGGGGGGCCACCCCCTATAAAGACCGTGTGGCCAAACGCGACGCACACATCGTCACCAAACTGCATGATGCGGGGGCTGTTTTGCTGGGCAAAACCACCTGCGGGGCCATTGCCTTTGGCGATATCTGGTTTGATGGCAAAACCCGCAATCCATGGAATTTGGATGAAGGTTCGTCGGGCTCCAGCGCCGGATCAGCATCCTCCACAGCTGCCGGGCTGGTCGGGTTTTCCATTGGCACCGAAACCCTAGGCTCAATCGTATCGCCCTCCAACCGGTGCGGGGCAACGGGCCTGCGCCCCACCTTTGGGCGGGTATCGCGCKCCGGGGCTATGGCGCTGTGCTGGTCACTGGACAAGGTCGGGGCCATTTGCCGGTCCGTCGAGGACACCATTACCGTGCTGGGGGCAATTAATGGCGGCGATCTTGAGGATGCCAGCTCCATAGACATGGGGCTGACTTATGGCCGCAATCTTGGCCAGAAAGATCTGGTGGTTGGGTATGACCCGGCCTGGTTTAAGGGCGATGGGGCCAATGATCTGGACCGTAAGGCCCTAAAGGCATTGAAAAAACTGGGCGTTAAAACTAAAATCGTGCATCTGCCGGAGCTGCCCTATGGGGTGTTGTTCCTGTCGCTTATTGCCGAGGCCGCCGCCGCCTTTGAAGAGCTGACCCTTTCTGGCCGCGATGACCTTATGGTCTGGCAGGATGATAATGCCTGGCCCAATTCCTTTCGCCAGATCCGCTTTCTCTCGTCGGTCGATTATGTCCAGCTGGACCGTTTGCGGCGCAAAGTGATGCAGGCAATGGATGCGCTGATGGATGAAGTGGATGTATTGATCACGCCAAACTTTGCCGCTAATTTATTGACCATCACTAATTATACCGGCCATCCGTGCGTCACCTTGCGGGCGGGATTTCACGAAATTKCTACCCGGGGCGCAAAGGATGATACCGACAAGACGCTGCACAGGGTGCCGCAAAATATATCTCTGATCGGCCGTCTGTTTGAAGAAGGTAAAATCTGTGCGTTGGGCCGTCGGCTGGAAGCGGCGCTGAACGCCAATAACGAACGCCCGCCGGGATTCTAGCTCAGCGTTTCAAGAAATCCCTCTGCGGCGGCTTCGATCAGATCCAGCATGTGTTCAAACCCTTGCGCACCACCATAATAGGGGTCCGGCACGTCCCCGGGCGGGGTATTGCTGGCTGGCCCAAGAAAAAGCGCGGGCATGATGCCACCTTCAGGACGCATGGCCTGCAAATCTGCCAGATTACTCTGATCCATGGCAAAAATATGGGTAAAGCGGGTAAAGTCGGCAACACTGACCTGGCGGGCCCGCAGGTTTTGCATGTCTATCCCCCGCCCCGCAGCCGCCGACATGGCCCGGGCATCCGGGGCCTGGCCAACATGCCAGTTGCCGGTGCCGGCTGATCCAACTTCCAGCGATAGCCCCTGCTGGCCAGCCTGATATCTGAGCACTGCCTCGGCACTGGGAGAGCGACAAATATTACCAAGGCAGACAAACAAAATCCGGTGCCGCATCGTTATGATTCATCAGAGCTCATGCTGGTGGAAAAACGGCGCACAGACTGACGCCAGATGGTAATTTGCTCGCGAATATTTTTTAGGCTCTGCCCACCGTGCAGATAAATATCCATTTCCAGTATGACCGCATTTCCATTGCCCAGATATGCCCTCGTAAACCGGTTGGCGGCGTTCCAGTCATTCAGCTTTGAGAGCACCACATCCTGCGCCGCAGCATCGCGAAAAACCGACCGCAACTGCACTTCGGAACACCCGTCTTTATTTTCACAATCATAGCCCAGCACCGACCATTCCACGCCATCTGAGACGTCAAAGCGCTGGTTGGCAACCATGCCCTTGCCATCAATGGGCACCTGCACAAAGCGTAGGCCCTCCAGAAGGAGGGTCTCAGCCAGGTCATCCATGGAAAGACCACGATACAGTTTGGTTTCAGCTGTTGATTCTGCCAGTGTCGGCAGTGCGCCCGTTACCAGAAAGAGCGCCAAAATCATGGCCTTAATGGCGCGCCTGGTTCTCAAAGACCCGGCAGGCGAATTCTGCTGCCTTTTTTGATCGCCACTTTGCCGCCGCCAGTGGCTCCCTTGATGAGCTTTTCACGGCGCAGGCGCTCGGCCTCAGCATCTGAATCCAGCATGGTTTCATCGGCGATATAGGTATCGCCCTTGCGCCAGAACAAAATGCGATCCGCAAAGCTTTTGGATTTCACAGTCAACTGCGCCGTCTCGGCATCAAGTTTGGTGCGAATGGCAGGATCGATCTTGCCGCGCGTACTGCTGGCCAACAACGCCCGCTCCCCCGGGCTGACCACGCCCTCTGGACGTGCACTGCCCAGCATAGCCTTGCGGGCCGTCTCGGAGGCCCGAAGATCTTCAATCCCCAATTCACCCGGACGCGGCGGCAGTAAATTATATTCCGGCGGCACCACCAGAGGCGCCATGGTCAGAACCTTGAACTCGTCAGGCTGGTTTTTGCCGCTACCCAAAGTCCCGCAACCGCCGAGAAGCAGTGCCAWAGCSGCTGGAATWAAAAGGGCTGTACGCGKKKWSWTCANNTTTNTWTCTCCTGAATTGTGCAGGTTTTACCTGCACAACCCTCGCCAGCCAAGGGCAYCATACACCTTTTTGCGCATCATCAACCCAAAAAGCATCAACCAGCATCAACAGTACACCAATTGTGATGGCGGAATCGGCCACATTAAACACCCAGATGAAGTGAATATCTGAAAAATCAACGAAATCCACAACAGCCCCAAAGCGTAACCGGTCAATCAGATTGCCAAAAGCCCCRCCGATAATCAGCCCCAAAGAGGCCGCCATCAGACACCGTTCAGCGCGCCACAACCAAACGGCCATCACCACCATCACCAATAAGGCAAAGGCAGATAACAACAGCCTGCCGACCATGGAATCGGCCTGAAACAGTCCAAAGCTGACGCCCCGGTTCCATACAAAGGTCAAATCAAAAAYATTGGACAGCTCGATATGGCCCAATGGTTGTTCACGCAGTTTGAGAATATTCAGCACCCAGTATTTGGACAGCTGATCCAGCAGCAGGATAAATGCTGCAAGGGCAAGACCGATGGGCCAAAGCRGCCGGGACGTGGTGGGTTCAGCCATGCTTCGCATCCCATTCACGCACCGCCTGCGCATCGCGCGGGGTAATATCGGCATGGTCTGGATCAGCGCTTGCCGGGTCGAAATATTTCCACGAGCGGGCGCATTTTACCCCGGGGGCTTTATCAATAGACGCCCCCATGCCCGAGGCATCGGACAGCGCAAATACACTTTTCGGCATGGTATCGCCTAGCAGAACTGCCTTGCTAGTGATGAACACATCAGCCAGAAACGCGGCTTCATCGCCTTCGGCCTGTGCCGTTATGGCGGCGCGGTCTGCCGGGTCGCTAAGGTACACGCTTGGCTTGGCCTCTAAGGACGAGCCGATGAATTTGTCGGCGCGCGCTTTTTCCAGCGCCCCCAGCACTACCCGGCGCAAAGTGGCAATACGTTGCCAATCCTCGGCCAGCGCTTCATCGCGCCAGTCTTTGGGCGTGTCGGGGAAAGTTTGCACATGCACCGAGCCATCATCAGAGGGGAAACGGGTCAGCCAAACTTCCTCCATGGTGAAGGGAAGCAGCGGCGCAAACCAGATTACCAGACGATTGAAGATGAGGTCCAGCACCGTGCGGGCCGCCAAACGACGATCCGAGCTTTGCGGATCACAATACAGCGCATCTTTGCGGATATCGAAATAAAACGCCGATAATTCTTCATTGCAAAAGGTGAACAAGAGCGAAAACGTGCGTTTATAATCCAGCGCCTCATAGGCGGCGCGCACCTCGGCATCCATCACGGATAAACGATGCAACATCAGACGTTCCAGCGACGGCATGTTCGCTGGATCAACCCGCTCGGCCGTATCAAAGCCTTGCAAAGCCCCCAGCAGATAACGCAGGGTATTGCGCACCTTGCGATAACTATCCGCCGCAGTTTTGAGAATTTCCGGCCCCATGCGCATATCTTCCTGCACATCAGATGACGCCACCCACAGACGCAGAATTTCCACGCCATTGGTGCGGGCAATATCGGCCGGGTCAATAACATTGCCCAAGGATTTGGACATTTTTCGTCCGTCATCGGCCATCACAAAGCCATGGGTGAAAACCGCATCATAAGGCGCGCGGCCCCGTGTTCCACAGCTTTCCAGCAAGCTGGACTGGAACCAGCCGCGATGCTGGTCCGTGCCTTCAAGGTAGAGATCAGCCGGCCATTTCAGCCCGTCGCGATTTTCCAGTGTGAAGACGTGGGTACAGCCCGAATCAAACCAGACATCCAGAATATCCTCGACCTTCTCATAACTTTCCCAATCATCCACAAGGCCGCCAAGAAAGCGCTCTTGCGCGTTGTCAGCAAACCAGGCATCGGCACCCTCGGCGGCAAAGGCCTCAAGAATGCGGGCATTCACTGCGTCATTTTTAAGGTAATCGCCCGTCCCTTTTTTCACAAACAAAGTAAGCGGCACGCCCCAGGCGCGTTGGCGCGAGATCAGCCAGTCCGGGCGGCCCTCTACCATGGAAAGCAGGCGGGTTTTGCCACGCGGCGGATAAAATTTTGTATTTTCAATAGCGGCAACGGCCTTTTCCCGCAAGCCACCCTCCGCGCCCATGGGGATAAACCATTGCGGCGTGTTGCGAAAAATCACCGGGGCTTTGGAGCGCCAGGAATGCGGATAAGAGTGTTCGATCCGGCCTCGGGCCAGCAACGCACCGACCTCGACCAGTTTATCCACCACGGCGCCATTGGCTGGGCCATCCTTGCCGGTTTTTTTGCCGGTGGTGCGGATCACCTGCAAACCGGCAAACAGCGGCACATGGTCGTAATACGCCCCATCGGCCCCCACGGTTTCAGGGATATCCTTGTATCCGTTCGCCAGCCAGACATCATAATCCTCTGCGCCATGGCCAGGGGCCGTGTGCACAAAGCCGGTGCCGGCTTCCTCGGTAACATGATCACCAGAGAGAAGCGGAATATCAAAATCATAGCCATGACCAGCAAAAGGATGCGCGCAGGTCAACGTAGACGCGTCCACATTACCCAACCGGTCATAAGCTGAAATCTTGGCGGTTTTGGCCACCTCTTCCCAGAGGCTATCCGCAACAATCAGCTTTTCACCGACCTTTGACCACGGCGTAAAGTCGCTATCATCAATCGCCGTGACCTCGTAAGCCCCATAGGAGATTTTCGGGCTGTACGAGATCGCCCGGTTACCGGGAATGGTCCAGGGCGTAGTGGTCCAGATCAATACGGCGGCGTCTTTTAGCGCGTCCGGTCCTTTGGTCACCGCAAAGCGCACCCATATGGTGGTGCTGATATGATCGGCATATTCCACTTCGGCTTCGGCCAGTGCAGTTTGTTCGACCGGGGACCACATCACCGGTTTGGAGCCGCGATAAAGTTGGTCCGACATGGCGAACTTCATAAACTCACCGGCAATGGCTGCCTCCGAGCTATAATCCATCGTCGTATAGGGGTTGTCCCATTCGCCCTGAACCCCTAAGCGCTTGAATTCTTCGCGCTGTACGTTCAGCCAGCCCGCCGCATAATCGCGGCATTCTTTGCGAAACTCGGC
>NVVU01000030.1 GCA_002733485.1 Robiginitomaculum sp. | reverse complement strand
ATCTGGTCAACTCCGAAGGCGAGCGGTTTATGGAACGCTATGCCCCTTCGGCCAAGGATCTGGCCAGCCGCGATGTAGTCAGCCGGGCCATGACCATTGAAATTCGCGAAGGGCGCGGCGTTGGCCCCAAGAAGGACCATATCTATTTGCACCTTGACCATTTGCCGGCCGATTTGCTGCACAAGCGCCTGCCGGGCATATCGGAGAGCGCCAAAATCTTTGCTGGCGTGGATGTGACCAAAGAGCCGATCCCGGTTCTGCCCACCGTGCATTATAATATGGGCGGTATCCCGACCAATTTCCACGGCGAAGTGGTCTGCCCCAAAAATGGCGACCCGGATGCGACGGTGCCGGGCCTTTATGCCGCCGGTGAAGCCGCATCGGCCTCGGTGCATGGGGCCAACCGTTTGGGCTGTAACTCATTACTGGATATTGTGGTGTTTGGCCGCTCGGCCGGGCAACGCTGTGTTGAAACCCTTAAACCCGGCGCGCGTCAGCGCGATCTGCCAAAGGATGCAGGTGAAACCTCACTGGCTGACTTCAATGCCACTCGCAATGCTGATGGCAAAACCTCAACTGCTGATCTGCGCCTGCATTTGCAAGAAACCATGCAGCAATATGCCGCCGTGTTCCGCACTGGCGAGACCCTGGCCAAAGGGGTGGCCGAGGTCGCCAAAATCTGGGACATGGCCAAGGATATGAAGGTTTCGGATCATTCCATGATCTGGAACTCTGACCTTGTTGAAAGCCTTGAGTTTTATAACCTGCTCAGTCAGGCCACGGTACTGATCAACGGTGCGCTGGCCCGCGAGGAAAGCCGCGGCGCTCATGCCCGCGAAGACTTTGCTGATCGCGACGATAAAAAATGGATGAAGCACACACTGGGTACCATTGATGAGGGCGGCAAGGTCGCGCTCGGTTACCGGCCGGTGCACACTTACACCATGACCGACGAAATTGATTATATCCAACCAGCCGTACGGGTGTATTGATATGGCTCAGCTAACGCTACCCAAAAACTCCACCGTTCAAAAAGGCAAGCACTGGCCTGCCCCCAATGGGGCTGACCCGAAAAATGTGCGCCAGTTTCGGGTCTATCGCTATGACCCGGACAGCGGTGAAAACCCGCGTTGGGATACCTATGATCTGGACACGTCCGAATTTGGTCCGATGGCCCTGCACGCGATCATCTATATCAAGGACAATGTGGATTCGACGCTGACTTTTCGCCGCTCCTGCCGCGAAGGGGTGTGCGGTTCCTGCGCCATGAATATTGACGGGCGCAACACCATTGCCTGCACCAAACCGCTGGACGAGATTAAATCCAAAGTCATTTCCATTTCGCCGCTGCCACACCAAAAAGTGGTCAAGGATCTGGTGCCGGATTTGAACAATTTTTATGCCCAGCATGCGGCCATGCAGCCCTATTTGAAAACCACCACGGCGGCCCCGGACAAGGAATGGAAACAATCCATCGAGGACCGTGAAAAACTGGATGGTTTGTATGAGTGTATTTTGTGTGCCTCCTGTTCGACCGCCTGTCCCAGTTATTGGTGGAATGGCGATAAATATCTTGGCCCGGCGGCGCTCTTGCAGGCCTATCGCTGGCTGATCGACAGCCGCGATGAAGCCACCGGCGAACGTCTGGACGCACTGGAAGATCCATTTCGGCTGTATCGCTGTCACACCATTATGAATTGCACGCAGGTTTGCCCCAAAGGGCTGAACCCGGCCAAGGCTATTGGTGCGATCAAGCAAATGCTGGTCGAGCGGGAAGTCTAGCAGAGTTATATTACAATCCCCTGTCATCACCCGGCTTGTCCGGGTGATCCAGTTTCCATCTCAGTCTGGATTACCGGAACAAGCCTGGCAATGATAACCTTGGTCGTGGCTATAGAGGGCGCGGTTTAGCCTGCCTCAGTCGGCACACTGAATATAGCGCGCAAGCCTCCACCTTCCCGGTTTTGCAGCACTACATCGCCGCCGTGGGCGCGGGCGATAGTGCGCGCAATGGCAAGGCCCAGGCCGGCGCCCCCGGTTTCGGTATTGCGGGAGTTTTCAAGGCGCACAAAGGGCGCAAACACGTCTTCCAGTTGGGCTTCATCAATGCCGGGGCCATCATCCTCTACGGCAATCCGGATCTCGCTATCCTTCGTTGTCATGGTGACATTGGCGTGCTCGCCATAACGAACCGCATTATCAATCAGGTTTCGCAAGGCCCGGCGAATAGCGGCAGGGCGAACACGGGCGTTTAATGTGGCGGCCTCTGTTTCCATACGGGCATCCTTGCCCATGGCGTTGGCTTCTTCGCACAAGTCCCGTACCAGCGCGTTCAAATCGATCTTTTGGGTTTCCTCTGTATTATCGTCTTCCCGGGCAAAGCTGAGGCTGGCTTCGGTTATACGGTGCATTTCCTCGATGGTCTCGATCAGTTTTTTGCGGGCTTCGGGCTCTTCAATCATTTCAGCGCGCAGGCGAAGCGTGGTCAGCGGTGTGCGTAAATCATGGGACATGGCCGCCAGCATGCGGGTGCGGTCCTGCACAAAGTTTCCAAGACGGGCACGCATCAGGTTAAAGGCCTCAACGGCGAGGCGGATTTCGCGGGGGCCGTTTTCATCCAATGGCGGCAAATGTTCGCCGCGTCCCAGGGCTTCGGCAGCTTGGGCAAGGCGCTGCATCGGGCGGGTTTCGGCGCGAACAACCAAAACGATCACCCCGCCAATGGCCAGCACCAACAGGCCGAGAAACCACACCTCCTCCAATGACCAGAACGGCAGGGTTCGCGGGGTGAAGGCAGCATTGAGCCAACGCCCGTTTTCCAGTTTGATGGCTATATCCATAGCGCCGTTTTCATCAGAGGACAGCTTCCGTCTGTACCGTGCCAGGTCAGGGATATTGGCCATTGTATCGCTAAACTTCATTGACGAATCGGAAGCATTGGCAATGAATATCTCTGTTTCTGACCTGGCTCGCGCTTTTTTCTTTAACGATAATCGGTCAGTCTGGACGGGGTCGTGATAGATTTCTTTCTCAGACGTAATGGTGACGGTTCTGAACTTTTGCTTCTTCCGGCTATCTGCGGAAGGGGCTATAAACAGGATGGTTTTGCCGTTCTTGAGATGACGCAATTCTGGTGTCAGCGGTGGGGAACGGTATTTGTCTTTTCCGCCCTTTTTTGTTGCCTTGATGAAAACATTCTCGCCAAGGCTGAAACGAAAATCTTCTGACGTGGCGGCATGCAGTGTTTGTGGCCATTTTGCCGTGCCACTTTGTTCCAGTATCCGCGACACCATAGTGATGCGGGTGACGGCGTCGTCTTCGGCCACTTGAGCGAGCAGGCGAGCGTTGTTCACACGCTGCAAGACAAGTGCCATGGCCATGGCCAGTGTCAGGACCAGCAGCAGCCAGAGGATCAATCGCCCGGCCAGGCTTTGCGGCCATAAGGCTTTCATGATGCCGCCTCCGCCTGCGTATCGGGGTACACTTGGGCGCATAGCATATAACCATCGCCCCAAATGGTCTGGATCAGGCTGGGTTGCGCCGGGTCCAGCTCGACTTTTTGGCGAAGGCGACTGATTTGATTGTCAATGGTCCGGTCAAAGGCTTTGGCGACACGCCCCTGCGTCAGGTCCAGTAATTGATCACGGCTGAGCACCTGATTGGGCCGGTTCAAGAGAATGCGCAAAAGTTTAAACTCGCCGCTGGAAAGCGGGGTTCTTATGCCTTTCTTATCGAGCAAGGCTCGCTTTGCAGCACACAAAACCCAGCGGTCAAAATGCCATTTTGCACGGGTTTCATCCTGTTCCATGCGCACCTTGCCATCTTGGCTACGGCGCAATACGGCGCGTATTCTGGCCAATAGTTCACGCGGATTAAACGGCTTGGCTAAATAATCATCGGCACCAATTTCCAGCCCTACAATGCGGTCCGTATCTTCGGCCATAGCGCTGAGCAGGATCACCGGCGGGCCGTTGCTTTCGCGCAAAAAACGACACAGGGAAAGGCCATCCTCGCCCGGCATCATGATGTCCAGTATGGCCAGATCAAAGGCTCCACTGCCCAGTTTGGTGCGGGCTTCGGCGGCATTGCAGGCTTCGGTTGTTCGAAAGCCTTGACGACGTAAATAACGCCCCACCAGATCACGAATATCACGGTGATCATCCACCACCAGAATATGGGCGTTTTCATTCATGGGGAAATTATAATGCGTAAAAGCCGCCGGGTGCATGAAAACTTGTACAGGAGTGTGGCCCCGGCCAGGTTTCGTTACGGTTTGCGACAAACCTAGACTTTTTTTCACTCTTAGCATTTGGAAATTTAATCCATGATTTGRCCATCGCGCTTGTAAGCGTCARTTTTTCTGGAGAGTACACATGACTTTGAAAACACTGCATGTTGGCGGCATCAGCATTCTTGCCCTCAGTTTGATTGCCATGCCCGGCATGGCGATGGCGGCCAGTAAGGCCAAAAACAAAACTAAAAAAATAGAGTGCAATGTCAGTGTTGAAGATGGTGAGGTGACGATTGAAAAAACCATCAACGGCAAGGTCGTGAAAGCTGATGAAGAAGACAAGGATTGTAATGCGCGCATGAATCTTGAACAAGGTATAAGCGGTTTAATGAATTTTAATGTCAATGTTGACGAATCTTCAGATGGCAGGAAGCATGTCCGGGTTATGACGATGGGGGGCGGGRGTTTGACTCCTTTCCTCTCCTATGACGACGAGGTTCTCGGCGCTATGAATATCATCATTCGTGATGATGATAAAACCGGCGGCAAGACCATGCGCTGGTTCAGTAAGGGCGGCCCCGGTTTTGGAGGTATGGGCTTTGGCAAACAATTGCACATGATGGGCGGCAACGGGTTCCAACTCATGATGGTGGGTGATGATAATGAGGAACTGGACCTGAACAAGGACGGCACGGTTACACAAGCCGAAGCCAGAAAGGCCCGAGATGAAAAATTGAAACCCTATGATAGCAATCGCGATGGGATGCTGAGCCTGGATGAATATCAGGGCTATTGGTTATCTAAACGCCATGCGAAAATGGTTGATGATTTTCAAGACCTTGACGAGGATGGCGACGCCCTCATCACTGGTGAAGAGTTTTCGTCTTCTGCAGTTAAAAGCGCCAGAGTGCGCGGTAAAATGCAAAAAATGATGGCAGAGCACAAAGCTAAGTCAGTCTCAAAGCATAAGAAAAAACGCAAATAAACTTAGCTTCACATGCACCCTTTCAGCCCCAGATGTGAGGCAGGCCCGGGCACCATATTGGTGCCCGGGTTTTCTTTATTTGCCAAGTTCTGTCGGGTAGGGCGGCGCGGTTTTACGGTCTACAGGCTGATAGGTACGCAGATCCTTCATGACATCTGCCAACGCCCGTTCCAGCTGCGCATCTCTGCCCTGATTGAAAGCGATGGGATCAAGGGCCACCTCGATATCCGGCGCTACGCCTTCGTTTTCAACGCGCCATTCTCCACCCGGGGTGAAGAAACGAAAGAAGGGCACGGTAAGGAAACCGCCATCGATCAGCGGTGGATTAGCGGAAATGCCGATCAGGCCCCCCCAGGTGCGCGTGCCAATCAGCTTGCCGATTTTGGTATAGCGAAAGGCGTAGGGCATATAATCGCCGCCTGAACCGGCATCCTGATCAATCAGCATCACCTTTGGGCCATATATGGCTCCACCCGGGGTGTTATAGACTTTGCCGTCGCGGTCCTTCCAGCCGGACAGATACACCCGGCGCAAGACATCAATAATGTAATTGGCCGCTTGCCCGCCACCGTTTGAGCGCTCGTCAAATATCATGGCCTCCCGATCGGTCTGGGCAAACATCATGCGGTTGAAATAAGCATAACCGGCACCGGCGGTGTTGGGCAGATAGACATAGCCAACTTTGCCGCCGCTTTGCTGGTCCACCCATTTGCGGTTGTGCTCTACCCAGGCCCAATGGCGCAATTGGCGCTCGGACCGGGTGGGCTCGACAATCACGGTGCGGGCATCAGACACATTGCCGGTAGTGCTGATCCTCAAGCTGAGCTGTTTGCCCGCACTTCCTTCGAGAAACGCGAATATATTATCACCAGCACGCAAAGGCCGACCATTTATGGCAAGGATATAATCACCTTCATTAACCCCCAGCCCGGGTTCCGCAAGAGGGGCATCAATAAAGGGGTTCCAATGCTCGCCTGTATAGATGGTCTTGATCCGGTAACGGCCATTTTCAAGGCGAAGATCAGCACCTAACAGGCCAGTTTTGGTGCTCTTTTCATTATGCACATCACCACGACCAACCCGGTTATGGCCAACCTGCATTTCCGCAATCATTTCGGTCAGCAGGGTGTTCAGGTCTTCACGGCGGCCCACATGAGCAAGCAGGGGTTTGTAGCGGTCATGTATGGCCTGCCAGTCCAGCCCGTGCATATTGGGGTCATAGAAAAAGTCGCGTTCCATACGCCAGACTTCTTCAAATATTTGTTCCCATTCATGGCGCGGGTTAATAAAGGCACGCAATCCATCAAGCGACAGTGCTTCAAATTTAAGCTTTTCTCCGGCTTCTGCGGTTACAATCTTGTTGTTAACTTTTCGGATGATCAAATAGGTGCCATCAGCACTAATGGAATAAGAACCAATTTTTCTGGCGACGGTTTTTGATATTTTTTCTTTAAAATCAAAGCGCTTGAGTACATTGGCGGCTTGTGGGTTTTTGCCTTGTGGTTCGACGGTTATGCCAGGTTGTGTGCGCTCAACATAATAGAGCGCGCCTTTTTTGGAGGTGGCCAGAGTATCATAATTACGCTCTGGCAATGGCAAGGCCACGATACGGCCTCCAAGGCCGCTCAGGTCTACCTTGGTAACGGGAACCTTGCTTTCGTCTTTATCTTTGTCCTTTTTGTCTTTTTTTCCTTTTTTACTTTTCGCTTCCGCTTTGTCTTTCTTTTTGGGTTCTTCATCCCCGGTTTTTGGCAATAAGGGTGATTTGCCCTTTGCGCTAAGAACCAGCGCATAAATGCCAGCACGATACGGGCGTTCCTGGGAACTCATATCCAGRCCAACCTGGGTCGGCCCCGAGTTTGTAGACGCAGTGAAGTAGAGGATTTTWCCATCCCGGCTGAAAGTCGGRGARCCGGTATCGCTCATACCATCAGAAACAAGCGCCGATTGGCCGCTGGMAAAATTATACAGCATCAAATCAGCCAGAAAATTGGGTTGTTCCAGCGTGTAGGCCAGCCATGTACCATCAGGTGACACGGCKGTTGCAAAGTCGGCGCGCCGAGTGTTGGTGGCGATATTGGTGCGTATGCCGCTGGCAAGTTCGATGGCATACARGTTCAAATGGTTGTCCTGAAAAAGAATGCGTTTGCCTTGGCCGCCCCATTCCAGAATTGTGTAAAACGTTTTGGCATTATCAGGGCCCAGTGCCAGTCGCCGGGTTGTTTTTTCACCGCGCTGGTCTGCAATGACCAGGCGGTAAATGCCATCCTTGTCATCTATATAGGCGATTTCATTACCTTTGGGAGACCACAGAGCACCAAATTCTCGCACACCATCGGTATTGCTCAGATTGCGGGTTGAACCATCCTCCAGTGGTACGGTGAACACTTCGCCGCGGGCGGTCAGCACTGCCCGCTTTCCCGTAGGAGACAGACCTATGCTGGTGGTTTGTGCACCAACATTTTTCCATTTAGGGCGTAATTGTTCCAGATCAGGATGAATGGAAACTTTGATCTCGGTTGTAGAGTCCGTAGCCGGGTCAAAAAGTTTCAGACGTCCGCCGGCTTCAAACACAATACTGGTGCCATCGCTGCCGGCGGCACGAATATCCCATGGGCCCTCGTGGGTATGCTGGGTGATGGCTTTGCTGGCAGGGTCATAACTGAAAAGGTTGAGCGATTGATTGTCTCGGTCCGAGATAAACCAGACTTTGCCACCAATCCACATGGGGTTCAGGTCATTGATCCGATCCCCGGGGATATGTTCTATTTTTTGTGTTTGAGGGGTGTAGATACTGATTGATGGGGAGGCACCGCCGCGATATTGCCGCCACCCGGATGACCCGCCATAAAGGCCATTATACGCCGGACCGTTGGGGATGTAAGCGAGCGAGTTTCCATCGGGGGCCCATGTGCCTGCAAAAAACCGCGCTTCCATTTGCTTGACGGGAAGACCACCACTTAACCGGACATGATATAACTGTCCCGACCGACCAAAACTGGTTTCCCGGCTTGAGGAAAAAACCACGGCGCTGCCATCGGCTGTCCAGCCCGTGACCCGGTCTCTGCCCGGATGAAAGGTCAGGCGTTTGGGCTGTCCGCCGCTAACCGGAATCACGTAGACATCACTATTGCCGTCATAGCGGGCCGTGAAGGCCAGCATCTTACCGTCCGGGGAAAACTTGACACTACCTTCATTGGCTGGGTGCGAGGTAAGGCGCTGTGAATGCGCACCATCGCGATCCGCAATCCAGATGTCGCCAGCATAGACAAAGGCAATCTGATTTCCAGAAACGTCTGGCTGGCTTAACAATAATGTCTGGTCCTGTGCGGACGCGGATACTGCCACAAGGGCAGTGCTGATAATCAAACCAGTGATGGCAGACTTCAGGGGTGACTTGATGATGCTCATGGTATTTCCTCATATGGCGCTTTGCACGCTTTACAAGAAAATCTTAACCGGGAAACCGCTTTGCCGCCAGTGTTTATCCATGACCAACCGGGTAATAATGATGGCGTTTTATTCTTATACCTTAGCAAGGAATATGGCGGCGCGATCAGACAATTCCTTTAGCAGGGCCTTGCCCACCGGGTTATTGGCGGTCTTGATATGCCCACGGACCACGGCTCTTATGCTATCTACGTGCGCACTGACCAGCTCAATTGAGGCTTTGGCGCGTACTTCTTTTTCCAGCGTAATTTTGCAAAGTGAATCGGCCATGCCGCTGACGAATGGATATCCATAGGTAGTACCCAGACCTTTTAGGTCATGGGCGGCGTTGAACAGATGCTGTCCGGCATCGCCGTTCAAGCCCTCTTCCAGAACGGCCTTGCGAGCGATTTCCAGCTTGTCTACTTCATCGCAAATCCAGCTGTCAAAATTTTCTGATAGATTGGATAACGCAGCTTCAGCCTTGGCTATTGCTTCTACACTCGCCGGTCCCAGCTTGCCGCCGACTTTTTTACGCAAGGTATCTGGTGGGGCAATCAATTCGCCTTCAGATTGACTTTTTCTCATTATTTACCCCAATGATAAGGCCGAATACAGGTGATGCAAACGTGCTCACCATTGCACCCTAACGCGCACCTCTTAATGGGCTGTAAAACTYGYTTATTTTTGGCCGCCTGAGGAAAATCCGGGTAAATCCTTGGTCATTTCCGGCAACCGGTTACTCGCCGCCAGTGCGACGGTAAGTTCCGCTGCCTTGTTGGAAGGCATGGCCGCCATGATTTTAGCCAGATTATCCGACTTGATCCGGCTGGCGACACGCAATAGGACGCTCTTATCCAGCCCGGTGAAGATTTTTGCCGCTGGCTTGGGTTTCATTGTGTCATAGAGTTTGATCAGGGTCTGGATCTGCATTTCTTCTTTTTCATCCAGCGTGCCAAGCAAGCCATTAATATCAGTTTTCAGCGATACCAGTTTGGCAATTCGCTCGTCAATTTGCTGTTGTGTTACTTTCAGCAAGCCTTCTCGCGTGGCAATTTGTCTTTCGCGCTTGTTCAAAAGGCGGTTTCGCTGTCCCAGGGTAAGGTAAACGTTTAGTTCCTGCTCACTTAAGCCGGCCTGTTCGGCGAGGCTGGGGCCTTCACAAACAGGTGTGGCGGCGGCTTCCTTATATTCTTTTGCAGATTCAGGTGCAGAGGCTGCAGTGGGGGTGCTGGCCTTGTCGTGTTTCGCCGGTTTCTCATGCCCGCCTTTTTTCTTTTTTTCTTTTTTCTTACCTCCGGATAAAGCCCAGGCGGGGGTGGCCGGGTCTAAAAAACTGAGGACATCGGAGGTAATGGCAAGGGATTTTAGACCAAACAGCCCAAAAGCGATTATCGAGACAATTACCAGAATACGGGTAGAGCGTGCCATGATCTTATCCGACTTCGCGCAAGCGATCCATCAGGCCGGGTGTGCGCGGCGCGGTGCTGGAATTACTGGCTCTGGCCAGAGGTTTGACCGGCGTGCTGCCCAAACGGTTCTGCCGTCCCAGTCGCTGTAAATCTGCGGCTAGTTTTTGTGCCTTGGTGATACGGGCGTCCAGTTCCACACTGCTTTGTCCGGCGGTGTCGCGTAATCCCTGGATACAGGTTTCGGCCTGGCTGGTGGCCTTAATCAGGTCCGCAACTGCCTCGCGCATCCCATCCTGACCATTTCGTAGCGCATTCAAGCGACGATCCAGCCGCCAACAGTAAAACACGGTGACCAGTAACAGAGCGGCTAGTAGAATCTCAAATCCCAGTGCAAGTGTCATTACATTTGCTCCTCTAATTGACGACGAACCGCAGGCTTGATGCCATCCTGTACCCGGATCGCTACTTTTTTACCCAATCGTCCCATACGCCCATTGGCCAGCATAATGTTTCCGCATCGCAACATGATATCGCTGTCCGGGGTAGCATTCATCATGATGGTATCCCCGACTTTTAGGTCCATCATCTTGTGCAGGGGGACTTCATGTTCATCCAGAACGGCGCTGACTTCCATGGCCGTTGACCATAACTCGGACGCCAAATGGCTTTCCCAGATGTTATCGCGGCCAAATTTTTCGCCCATGAACTGTTGCAATAACATCTTGCGAATGGGTTCCAGCGTGGCGTAAGGCAGCATCAGTTCAATGCGGCCACCACGGTCTTCCATGTCGATGCGCAATCGTACCAGAATGGCCGCATTGGCCGGGCGGGCAATGGCGGCAAAGCGTGGATTAGTTTCCACCCTGTCCAGCGTGAAGTCGATCTGGGTTAGCGGCTTGAAAGCGGCCTGAGCATCTTGCAACACCACTTCGATCATGCGCTGTACCAGTTGTCGTTCAATGGTGGTATAGGGCCGCCCTTCGACCCGCATGGCGGCGGTTCCACGGCGACCGCCCAGCAAAACGTCAACAATGGAATAGATCAGGTTGGAATCGACTGTAAGCAGACCGTAATTATCCAATTGCTTGGCACGAAAAACCGCCAGAATGGCGGGCAGGGGAATGGAATTCAAATAATCACCAAACCGAATGGAGGAAATGTTATCCAGGCTAACCTCAACATTGTCCGAGGTGAAATTGCGTAAAGATGTTGTCATCAACCGTACCAGACGGTCAAAGACAATCTCCAGCATAGGCAGGCGCTCATAGGACACCAGGGCGGTATTGATGATCGAGCGGATGCCCGAGCTCTCCTGATCTTCTTCTTCGCCACCTTCAAAGCCAAGAAGGTTATCAATTTCATCCTGATTAAGAATACGCTCGGCTCCGGGGCCATCGTCAGACCCGGCTATGGTGGCGCTGTCGCCGCCTTCTGCCATGGCAGCCCATTCAGCCGCCATGGCATCCTGGTCTTCATCCATGCCGCTTACGGCGGATTTGGCAGGGGCGCTTTCTTCTTCGGCCATGGCGGCCCATTCGGCAGCCATGGCATCCTGGTCTGTTTCGTCACTCATCGCGTCAGTTCACCAAAAGGGTATCAATGGTCAGATCATTAACCTGAACCGGGGCCACAGCCTGGTTGACCCGGCGCAGAAGTTCTAGTTTCAAGCGGTAATATCCGGCTGAGCCTTTGACATCCTCCATGCGAAGCTCGCGCAGGAACCCCTGATAACGATCAACGATACGAGGTAATAAAGGCTCAATTTTCTTAATGGTTTCCTCGTCATCAACTTCCAGCAGAACAATCAGTTTCAAGACCGAATTTTCGCCATCATCATCAACAATGTTGGCGTAAATTGCCGGTAATTCATAAAAAACCGGATCGGCGGTATGTTCGCTCTCTTTGGCCTCCCCATGGCCTTCATTATTCTGGGCAGTTTCGGTGCCGTCATGTTCGGCCACATTTTTTTTGTCGCCGCCCAAAAACATCAACGCCGCCACGGTGCCCAAGAGTAAAACCAGCACTACGGGCAGGCCGATAAAAAGAAGTTTTTTCTTTAGGCCGGCCTTTTTACCGTCACCCTCTTCTTCACCATCTTCACTGATGTCGTCGTCCGGTTCTTCGTCATCTTTTGCCATGAATTGCTCCGCCAAAAATCATTCTCTATTATTAGGCGCAATTATGGTTAAGGAGATATTGCCAGAACGGAGTTAGGCGGCATGTTTCTGCCGCCATGACACCACGGCATTTCCTGCCGGTTTATGGGCAGAAGTGTTCTATCTGCATTGCCGACTCATTGCAGAAAGATTACTAACAATATGAAATATAAAGGAAAAATATATGGCACGGTCCGTGCAATGGTTTTGCCACAGGTCGCTGAATGCGCTCTTCACGGCAGAAGCAGGTGGTAAAATGAATAACGCTCTGATGGTTGGGCTGACGCGACAGATGGTTCTTCGTCGCCAAATGGATGTTACCGCCAACAATATTGCCAATATGTCGACTGCGGGTTTCAAGGTTGAAAAACTGCTTTTGCGTAACGTCTCGGCTGGCCCGGCTACGGCCCTGGGCGGCACTTCACCGATCAGTTTTGTACAGGATACCGGCGTTACTCGCCGATTTTCCGATGGGAAGATTGAAAAAACCGGCCGCGCGCTGGACCTTGCACTCAGCGGGCCAGGGTTTTTTGTTATCGAAACCCCCAATGGTGAACGCTATACCCGCGACGGACGTTTTGCCGTCAATGATGTCGGCATCATGACCACGGCAGACGGCATGGCGGTGCTGGATGATGGTGGTGCCCAAATCACACTGGATGTGAACAGCGCTCCACCGGTGATTACCAAAGAAGGCTCGGTACAGGTCGGCGGGCTGGAAGTGGCACGGCTGGATATCGCCAATTTTGAAAACCTGAATTCTCTGACCAAAGTGGGAGAGGGGCGTTTCAAGGCCCCGTCCAATGCGGCCGTGTTGGCAGTGGAAAAACCAGTCATTATGCAACACTTTCTGGAGCGATCCAATGTGGTGGCAATCGTGGAAATGAGCCGCTTGATAGAGACCACGCGGGCCTATCAGTCGGTCAGCAACATGCTCAGCAAGGCAGAAACCCTTTCCCAGCAAACCATACAGCGCCTTGGCACTGTACGTTAAAGAACAAGATAGAAGTAGGAGACGAATATGCGTGCACTCAATACAGCGGCGACCGGCATGCTGGCTCAACAGCTCAATGTCGAGGTGATCGCGAATAATATTGCCAATATGAACACCACTGCGTTTAAGCGCCAGCGCGCAGAGTTTCAGGATTTGCTCTATCAGACGGTAGAGCGTCAGGGGGCCAGCTCATCGGCGGCCGGAACAATAGTGCCAACCGGGGTGCAGATTGGCCTTGGGGTTAAAGCCGGTTCGGTTTATCGGATAACCGATCAAGGTAATCTGGAGCAGACCGGCAACAAATTTGATGTGGCCATAAGTGGCAAGGGATATTTTCGTATCCAGATGCCCTCTGGGGAAGATGCCTACACCCGGGCGGGTAATTTTGCGGTCAATGGCGATGGGCAATTGTCGACCGAAGATGGCTATACGGTGTCACCAGGTATCACCCTGCCTCAGGATGCCACGGATGTGATTATTAACCAGCAGGGCCAGGTTCAGGCCCTTACCCCCGGCAATCCGGCTCCGACCGTTGTCGGTCAGTTGGACATTGTTACGTTTTTCAATGAAGGCGGACTGGATCCGCAAGGGGATAATCTCTTCCTTGAATCGGCGGCCTCAGGCCCTGCCAATGCCGGCACACCCGGCTCCCCCGGATTTGGTACTATTGCCCAGGGATTTATTGAAACCTCCAATGTAAATGCCGTGCAGGAAATTACCGCGCTGATTGCGGCACAGCGCGCCTATGAAATGAATTCAAAGGTAATTACTGCCTCTGACGAAATGCTCTCCACCAGTGCAAACCTGCGCCGCTAATAAAGGGATGAATGGTCACATGAATATTTTCTTCGGGCATACGCGCATTCGGCGAGCGATCATGGCAATTGCCTTGATCTTGTTATTCTTTGCAGCCAGTGCCGCCTTGGTTCTGGGTGATGAAATTGCCCCCAATGAGCCCTTGCGCCTGCGCGCCCAGATTGAAAGCCAGGATGCCATGTTGCGCTTTGGCGATGTATTTTCCAACGCCGGTGAACTGGCACAAATTGTGCTGACTCGTGCCCCGGCACCCGGCCGTATGGTTTCTCTCGATCCGGCTTGGCTGTCGTCCAAGGCGGCGCAGCAAAGCCGGGTTTGGCGCAATCCTTCATCCCTGAAAAGGGTAACTGTGCGCCGTGCGGGGCACCGCATCGGTACTGGCATGCTCAGCACTTTGATCAAAGAAGAGCTGGCCTTTCAGCACGAGGGCGTGCGTTATGAAATTGCACTGGCCAATCGCGGGCAGACATTATTTGTACCTCTGGATGCAAAAGGTGAGTCGCGTATTGTTTCCCTGGATGTTACGGCACGAAGCGGCGTGTTTAGCGCGCAAATTTCGCCCTATAACAACGCGCCCAGCGTTGAAGTGCGCGGGCGTTTATGGCGTTTGGTACAGATTCCTGCATTGACGCGGTCTTTTCTGGCAAGCGAGGAAATTCTGCCCGAAGACGTACAATGGATCGACGTGCGCGAGGCGGCATTGCGTCCGGGCACTGTGCTGGATCCGGAAAAGCTGACCGGACAAGCGGCGCGGCGGGCTTTGCGTGCCGGCAAGCCAATACGCTTTACCGACTTGAAACGTCTGACGGCGGTGAACCGGGGCGAGATTATCACGGTTATCTATGAAGTGCCTGGTATTCGTTTGACGGCCAAGGCCAGAGCGCTTGGCGAGGCGGCATTGGGCGAGTCACTGCGGGTCGTCAATCTGCAATCAAGCCGAACCATAGATGTAGTGGTGACAGCGCCCGGCTTTGCCAGTGCCAGTTTTGGCCCGGTTGTCGGCGGTTAGGAAAGAGATCATGAAAAAAGTAATTTTTGCCCTTATTGGTGTTATGTCACTTTCGGCTTGTGGTACTTTTGATCGGGTCAAGCGTATTGGCAAGGCACCGGCAATGACCCCGATTGAAAACCCGGCCAATGTTTACGGACGTAAACCCGTTGTCATGCCCATGCCGGCCAAGGCCCGTGAAAGCGACCGCAGCAATTCGCTGTGGCGTACAGGGGCGCGGACGTTTTTTAATGACCAGCGGGCGCAGCAAATCGGCGACATCCTGACCGTATCCATCAAAATTGACGATAAGGCCAAGATCAAAAACTCGACGGAAAGCAGCCGTACGTCCGGCGAAGATTCTGATCTGACCAATTTGTTTGGTCTGGAACGCAAACTGGGCCAGATCAATCCGGCATCTCTCACCAGTTTTGGTTCAACCAGCAGCAATAAAGGTGCAGGTTCTGTGGACCGTGCGGAGTCGGTGAATTTGACCGTGGCTGCCGTGGTGACCCAGGTGCTGCCCAATGGCAATCTGGTCATTGCCGGCCGACAAGAGGTGCGGATCAATCACGAGGTGCGAGAACTGTTGGTTTCCGGTGTGGTTCGCCCTGAGGACATTGCCTCGGATAATGTCATCGAACACACACAAATCGCCGAAGCGCGCATTTCCTATGGTGGCCGGGGCACGCTTTCGGACGTGCAAAATCCGCGTTATGGTCAGGAACTTTACAACATCCTCTTTCCCTTCTGAGCCCGGCTTTTCCGTTGCCATTTGACTATACGCCAACCCAGCAATACGAGCAAAATAGCAGCGTGTACCAAAGGCATGATCTGAAAGCCCTTGGCCATGAAAAAATGGTGCACTACCGCCAATATAGCGGCCGGGTAGATCAGGGTGTGCAGAAGTGMCCAGCGCCGGGGRCCAAGGCGGCGCAATGCCCCATGGGTTGAGGTCAGCGCCAAAGGAATGAGCAGCGCAAACGCACTCATGCCCAAGGTGATATAGGTGCGCTTGATGATGTCTTTCCACAATTTGGCAAGGTTGAAAAACAGATCCAGTCCCAGATAACTGGTAAGGTGCAGGCACACATAAAAGAACGCAAACAGGCCGACCATGCGCCGCAACCGGGTCAGCGGGGCATAGCCGGTCAGATCGCGCAAGGGCGTGATCGCCAGGGTGATCAGCAGAACGCGTAAGGCCGTATCGCCCAAAAAGCGATTGGTGGCCTCCACMGGGTTAACTCCCAGATCGCCGGGATGACCGCCAAGCAGTATTGTCCATTGCCAGCCAAGCCACAGGGCCGGCAGGCTAAGCGCCATAAAGAAGGCCAGCTTTAGCCGGGCAATGGGAATAGATTTGAGCTTCATACAGTCAGTCAAATCCTAATGATTTTTGTGCAAGTCCATGCCTGCATATAATGATGCCACCGCATCACCATAACCATTGAACATTTCTGTGTCCCGCCGCGCCAGCGCCCCGGCAAAGCCGGTTTGCGGGCCAATTACGCGTTCACTGGCCTGGCTCCAGCGGGGATGCTCCACCAGCGGATTAACGTTGGAATAAAACCCGTATTCGCGGGCATTGGACTGGTTCCACGAGGTTTCGGGCATGGTTTGGGTAAAGCGGATACGCTCAATCGATTTGATGGATTTATAGCCGTATTTCCATGGTACCACCAGGCGCAAAGGCGCGCCGTTCTGGTTGGGGAGCACCCTCCCATATACCCCCACCGCCAGGAAGGGCAGGGGGGTTAAAGCCTCGTCCATACGCAGGCCTTCGCGATAGGGCCATTTAAGAACCGGCCAAAACGTGCCGGGCATTTCCTTGCGATTGTTTTTGGTAAAAAACTGCACATATTTTGCCCGGGAGTTGGGATCGAATCGTTTCAGAATGCCGGCCAAAGGCACGCCAACCCAGGGGATCACCATGGACCAGGCCTCGACACAGCGATGGCGGTAAATGCGTTCTTCCAGCGCGTTATAATCGATCAGGTCTTCCAGGGCATAGGTGCCGGTTTTGTCGGCTTCGCCCTCCACCGTCACGGTCCAGGGTTTGGTGATCAGTTTGTGTGCCTTTTTGGCCGGATCATCCTTGCCGGTGCCAAACTCGTAATAATTATTATAGCTGGTGACCGCTTCCCACGGGGTCAGCGGGTCTTTGACCGTATAGCCGGTGCTGGTGGCGTTCAGTAGCGCATAATCGCTTTGCATAGCCCGTTTGGCCTGGGCGGAATTTGGCAGGGCCAAGGTACCACCGGCGGCAACTAAAGTGGCCAGAAATTCCCGCCGCCGCAGGTATGCGGAGGGTGAGGTGACCTCGCTTTCTTTAAGGGTATAGCGCGGCGGGCGACGGATCAGCATAGGTGATTTCTCCAAGATCTGGCGGCTTCACCACTTTCGTAGCGGGCAATTTTACATCATACCACACTTACTTACCGCGCTCACGACAAGTTCATGGTGTGTGAACAACCCCGTAATCTATAAGGTTAAAACTGATATTTTTTTTGGGATTTGCTGATGCTGACAGTTTTGTATTTTCCATTTTGCCAATTGTCTAAATCCGAACAATACCATTTAGAGAACCGCCGGTCCGATGGACCACCGGCAAGATTGGTACGCAGGGTTTCATTGTCAAAATCGGCAACAATACGAAAGGATGGCATAAAGGTGGTTTCGCGGTCGCCGCTGCGATAAATTTGCCCCTGATGGATGGTGGCGCGTCCGCCAATGGCCGTCAGAGGTCCACGATCAAAACCCAGGAAGGCCGGTAATTTGCCGCCAAAAAAGATGTTGCTCATGGTATAGCTCTGTCTGGATGACCAGGGTTCCGGGTCTGTCTTTAGCGCCTTTCTGGCGACGTCGCGAAAGAGATCATCGCGGGAAACCTCACCGAACCAGGGTGAGGTTTCGCCAAGCAGGATGCGATCAAAATTGGCATAAAAGTCGATGAAGGTACCGGTTTCATTTTGCAGAAAATCAATCACCGCCTCACCCATGCCRCGTTTGCCAAAGACTTCCTTGTAGAGAGCTTTATAGAANTCTTCGAACAGGGTGGCTCCCTGTGATCTGGCATCATAACACAAATCCCAATTGGCCAGAATTTTACCTTGGGGGGGGTCTGGCAATAACGGGCGCAGAATTTTCATATAATCTTCGGCCTGACGCGAAAACACATCAAAATGCATGGCAAACATATCTTCGCTTTGCCAGTTTTCGCGCCCGGACAGAAGATCGGCAATGCGGTCAGAACGGTATGACCCCATGGGCATATTGATCGGCGAGGCTTTGCCAAACCGGTTCAGATCTTCATTGGCGGTACAGATAAAACCGCAATCGGGATTGTATTGGCTGGGCATATCCTCGGGCGCGATAAATCCCTGCCAATGGTTCTTGCTTTGCCAGGCTGGCACCGGGACCAGGCCGCTAAGTCCTTCGCGACGGATGGGCACCTGACCGGACATTTGGAAGCCGATATTGCCCGCTGCATCGGCGAAAATGTAATTCCACCCGGTTTCAATCCGGCCATAGGTTTGCATGCCGTCTTTAACGGTTTTGGCATCAAACATGTCAAGACTGGCTTCGACCGAGGCTGCCCCGCTGTCGGCGGCGGCCCAGCGGGTGGTCAGACAATAGGCATCTTTATGCGGATCGCCTTCCAGCGTGCCCAGATCGTTTTCGTAAAACGTGATGGAGACCGGGTCTTTTTTCTTGCGCAGAATGGTTTCCTCGCGCGCGGTGAAGGCGTGCCAGCAATCACCGTCTTCGCGGTAATACTGGCCATCCCGGCATTGCTCGACCCAGCTGTCAATGCTGTCGACAAAGGCATAGGTGGCGCCCCAGGAAAGRGTGTTGTTGCGGCCRATTAATATGCCCGGCAGKCCGGGCATGGAGCCGCCCATCATCCATTGATTGGCGCATTTAAGCACCATTTCGCACCAGACATTGGGCAGGCGGTTGACTTCCAAATGTGGATCATTGCTCAGGATCGGCTTACCCGAAGCGGTTTTACTGCCCGCCAATACCCAATTGTTGGACGCCATCATGCGCGGCGCACCGGCGGCCCATAAAACCTCATTGGGAACGATACGTTCGTGCAGTTTTACCTGTCCGAGCAGTTCCCGGTCCAGCTCGCCCAGAAGGCCGGGGAAAAGCGCTTCCAGCTTGTCATCGGAGACACCGGCCTGCACCATTTCTATCAACAGACGTTCTATCTCGCCCTGGGATTGCGCCAAGGTCAGATATCCCACCATGCGGGAAATCAGGATGCTGTCCTTGGGGGTCCAGGGTTCTGGCCGATAACCAAAGAGTTTAAACTCCAGCGGAGTTTTTTGGGAAAAGGCCTCATTAATGCCATCGCAATAGGCTTTAAGCCGGTCATGGGCCTCCTCAGATAAGTTCTCGACATGGTGGCGGGTATTACCGGACCAGTTCATCCGCCGGAAAAAGAGATCAACTTTCAGGCTGTCGTCACTGGCATCCAGAATCTCGCTAAGCCGTCCCTGCCCAAGGATACGCATCAACAGCATTTGCATGCCCCGGTCCCGGGCATGGGCAAAGCCCTGCCCGCGATACATATCGGCTATGGTTTTACCGTTGACGTGGGGAATACCGTTATCGTCGCGCCAGATGGTGTATTGCCCCGTCATTATTTATGCCCTCAATGAACCAAACCGACTTTGAGGGCGACTATGGTATGTCTTGATAAAAAGATCGACCCATTGTGAATTGGAAAATATGCGTAAAGCACGGGACATAGCCAATGAACTGCTGGTGCTTAAAGCACAAAGCGGGGATACGGCGGCATTTGATGCTTTGGTTCGTCACTGGTCGCCGATAATTTTGCGTTATTGCCAGCGCCTGACCCAGGACCCGGATATTGCACACGATGCCATGCAGACCTGTTGGTTGAAGGCCATCAAGGCTTTGAAAACCCTTGATGATGCGGCCTGTTTTCCGGCCTGGATTTTGCGAATTGCCAGTCGTGTCAGCACCGATGCTTTGCGTCGTAAAATTCGGCGGCGCAAAACTGATGATGCGATGGCGCAAATGCCGACGCAGAACGAAGTGCCATCTTCGCATGAGGCCATGGATCTGCGAGCCGCCATAGCGGGTCTTAAGGTCAATGATCGTATCCTTGTCGGTATGTTTTATGGCCAGGATATGGGCATTTCGCAAATCGCTGCCATGCTGGGGGTGCCTGAAGGCACCGTAAAATCAAGACTATACACCGTGCGAAAAGAATTGCGCACCTATATGGAAGGGAAAAATAATGACTGATATCGATGAGGAAATTCGCAAAGCCCTGGCCGGATCCGAGCTGGAAAAACTGGATGCATTGGCCGAAGAACCGGGAATGTATGCAATGATATTCGACATATTTAAGGGAAAAATGCGGTTTTGGAATTTGTACGCCATGGTCCTGTCGTTTGTGGCTTTTGGCTTTGCGCTCTGGACGGGTTGGAATTTTTTCCACACTGATGATGCCCATATGATGGCCTTATGGGGTACGGGCATGGGCGTTTCCATCTTTTTTGTCGCCATGTTGAAAATGTGGTTCTGGATGGAGATGAATAAAAACACGGTGATCCGCGAGATTAAGCGTGTCGAGTTACAGATGGCGGTGCTTTCCAACGCTTTGCGTGAAAAAGAAGGGCAGTAATTACTTACCTATGCGCTCTTTTTGTTCGTGGCGCTCTTGTGCTTCTATGGTTAGCATGGCGATCGGGCGGGCCTGCAGCCGGGCGAGCTGGATCGGCTCTCCGGTCACTTCGCAATAGCCGTAACTGCCATCTTCAATGCGGGCCAGCGCCGCGTCAATTTTGGCAACCAGTTTGCGCTGGCGGTCTCTGGCGCGCAATTCCAGTGTGCGGTCGGCCTCGGTGGAGGCCCGGTCTGTCATATCCGGGTGCGATCCGGTTTCTTCCTGTAAATTGGAGATGGTCTCACGGCTTCCCTCAACGATTTCATTTTTCCAGTCGAGGAGTTTGTGTCGAAAAAACTCTAGCTGCCGAGGTGACATAAATGCTTCGTCTTCGCTGGGGGAGTATCCTATGGGCAGGTCAGTACCTAGCGTTTCCGCAAGTGCCATTACAGTCTCCTGTCCAAAATTTTCCAAAGGCCAAAAGGGGAAATCATTCCCATCTTTGAAAGCGCGGCGGAGTATAGCCATCACAACCACAGCGTCAATCTCAACCAGCATTAGAAAAACACAAATAAAATCAACACTCTATAACGATTTTGTGAGTGCCAAAGATGACGATTTTGTGAACAGGCTTTACAAGGCGGAATCAAGTTTGGCTTTTTCGACCTCGGCGCGCACTTCGATCTCATTCAAAATACTTTCCAGACGGGAATCACCGGTATTGGCCCGGGTGCGCTCCAAAGTTGCGCTCAGGCGATGCAGGGAACGAAGCGGGATGGCCCCTTCCAACAAGCCCAGACGCAGATCTGAAAGCACGTCCAACAGCTCATCGGCACGGACGGTTGCCTTTTTGCGAGCCTGGCGAAAATCTTCATTTTCCTGCAAGGCAATCAGCGTGTCAATCGAAACTACAGGGCTGGTACGGACCGTGGCAGCAGCAGCGGCGCTTTGGCTGGTGGTGCTGCTTTGCGGCACGAATGTACCACCGGCTGTTTTACCTTTGGCATTGCTCCTGGAGGTGATGCGGGTTCGCTCTGTTGCATTAATTCGCATGGATACTCACTCTTCCTGATTGGGTAAGTGTGGCCTCCGGGTTGTTAACACCCCATTAAGCATAAATGACCACCCCGGACAGTTCTGCCGGATCATTTTTGCCGGGCGCAATTTTGTGCGTGAGGCGTGTCATGTAACTATATGAAAATAAACGTATAATAATAACGGTTTCGGGGTGGAACGCTGGCATGACTTTCGCATGACAAGCGCGAAGCAGTCCTGTTGGGGTAGGTGTAGATGGCTAATATGAAAAGTGTTCTTGCGGGCTTGGTGGTTGGGTTTTTTCTGATCATCGGTACGGGTACAGTGCAGGCAGGGTCACGGATCAAAGACATTGCCGATATCGAAGGCGTAAGAGAAAATCTGCTGGTGGGCTATGGCCTGGTGGTGGGTTTGAATGGCACGGGCGACAGTTTACGCAATTCTCCTTTCACCAAACAGAGCCTTGTATCCATGCTGGAACGGTTGGGGGTCAATACCCGTGGTGCCAATCTGAAAACCGACAATGTCGCCGCTGTCATGGTGACGGCAAACCTGCCGGGCTTTGCCACCAATGGTACACGTATTGACGTCACCGTATCGGCCATGGGCGATGCTGACAGCCTGCAAGGTGGGCTGTTGCTGGTAACGCCGCTTCTGGGGGCGGATGGTGAGGTTTATGTAGTCAGCCAGGGGCAGGTCTCTATTGGCGGGTTTAGTGCAGGCGGCGAAGCGGCCACCATTACTCAAGGGGTGCCGACTTCGGGACGTATATCAAATGGCGGCATTGTCGAGCGCGAAATAGAATATGATCTTGCCGGTCAAGTCTCTTTGCGTCTTTCCTTGCGCAATCCGGATCTGACAACGGCGCGACGCATGGCCGGTGCCATCAATGCCTTCGCCGGCATGCCACTGGCGCATGCAATTAACCCTACCTCCGTTCAACTTACCCGCCCGCCGAGCTGGAAAGGCGATATGGTATCTCTGCTGGCCGATGTCGAGCAATTACGCATTGAGCCGGACCTGCCAGCGAAAGTCGTGATCGACGAGGTTAGCGGCATCATCGTGATGGGTGAAAACGTACAGGTCAGCACGGTGGCCATTGCCCAGGGAAATTTGACCATTACGGTTGAGGAAACGCCGCAGGTCAGTCAGCCTTCACCCTTGTCGCAAGGCGGGGAAACCAAGCAGGTACCGCGCACCAGCGTTACCGTGGAAGAAGAAGAGGGCACAGGCCTGATTGTTGTTAAAAACAGTGTGGCGCTCAGCGATTTGGTCGAAGGGTTAAATGCACTGGGCCTGACGCCCCGCGATATGATCGCGATCCTGCAATCGATCAAGGCTGCCGGTGCCCTGCAAGCCGAAATCGAGGTGCTCTAGTCATGGCCGATGTCTTTGCATCCAATGCCTTTATGGCGCAGGCACTGGCCGCCAAGTCTGGTGATACCCCCAATGTTTCCGGTGTGCGTACCGAGGAGCAGGCTGCAAAAGTCGCCCAGGAATTTGAGTCCTTTTTTCTTGGTCAAATGGTTGAGGGCATGTTTACGGGTCTGGACAGCTCGGGTCCCTTTAGCGGAGGCGCCGGGGAAAAGGCATTTTCCAGCCTGTTGCACGAAGAGTATGCCAAGGTTTTTGCGCAAAACGGCGGCATTGGTCTGTCTGATCAATTGAAAACGGAAATCCTGCGCATGCAGGGCATTGAATCACAAAAAGAGCAAAAATAATGGCACTGCACGCGCATAATGCCAAAGACCGGGTTGAACAAATGCTCCTGCTCACCCAGCGTTTAAGAGCGCTGGTCGAGCGTGAAACCGTTTTGTTTGAGGCACGCACGCCTAATGAAGCCGCAATGTTTGCAGATGAAAAAAATACCCTTGCCACCACTTATCGATTGGAAACAGTRCGGATCGCCAAAGATCCAAGCCTGATTGCCGATGCCCCTGCGGTTTTAAGACAACAGCTCCGCAAAGAAACCGTATTGTTAGACGAGGCATTACAGGCAAATAACCGGATCGCAGGGATAATCAGAAAATTGACTGAAGGCATGGTGCAAGCCATCGCCAGCGAAGCTGCAAAAATCCGCGCCAGTATGAATGCTTACGGGCCCAATGGACGGGTCAATGCGGATGATGCTGCGGTGGCGATAACGCTGAACCGCCAAGTCTGAAACGTAACGCACTGCCCTTGTGTTTGTTGAAAATTTCGTAATTGATTGGCTTCGTGCAATCATGCTCGCCTCGATCGTAAGGATGGATAAAGCTGATGGACAGGGTCACGACAAATTTTACAGGCTCTATCCCGGAACACTATGAAGCGGGCCTGGTCCCGGTTGTGTTCATTGATTATGCGCAGGAAATGACAAAACGGGTCGTAGATTTGCACCCGGAAAAAGTGCTGGAGCTGGCTTCTGGCACTGGGGTGGTGACGCGACTGATACGAGACCGGCTGGCCAAGGACAGTATCCTGATCGCCAGTGATTTGAATGAGCCCATGCTCGTGATTGCCAGGCAGAAATTCAAAGAGCATGAAAAGGTTGTATTTGAAGTCATAGATGCCATGGCGCTTCCTTTTACAGACCAATCCATCAATGTGATCACCTGTCAGTTCGGGGTGATGTTTTTTCCAGACAAGGTTGCCTCCTATGGTGAGGCATATCGTGTACTGAAAACGGGAGGACACTATGTTTTCAGTACATGGGATTCTCTGGCCCGGAACATCTTTGCTGCCATTGTTCAAGACGTGGTAGAGGCAATATTTCCGGATGACCCTCCCGGTTTTTACAAAATCCCATTTCATTATAATGACCCCGGTCAAATCAGGATGGACATGGAAAAGGCAGGGTTTTCGAGTGTTAAAGTTGAACAAAGGAAAATCAGAAAGGCAGTTCCATCTCTTGATGCCTTTGCGCATGCGCTGGTTTTTGGAAACCCGCTTTGCCAGGAAGTACAGATGAGAAATGGTGATGCCGATGCCATGGTTGCACGCCTTCAACAAGCATTGTTGAAAGAATATGGCCAGTCCGCCCCCGTATTGGAATTAAATGTGTTGTTTGTAACCGGTCAAAAATAGCCCGTTGACCTGGGATGATGTGAACGCCAGTCACAACGTGCAGGGCGAAGTCTATGTGTGTGGGCAAGTTTAGAGCGGTTATCAAACCGGCGACCGTTTTTCATGTGGTGAGAAAAAGAACTGCATTGGGCCATGATGTTAGTGAATCGGTAACCGAAGGCATACAGGTTTGAGGTTCAATATACAAAACGGTGTACACTCATGTCCAGTTTTTCCATACGTCCACAAGCTCGGGTTTCTGAAGATGCAGAAACCAGTTTGCCCTTTGATGCAGACCATATAGAAAACGTTGCAGAGGCTTTGATTTCCGGCCAGAAAGTTGACATAGAAGCGCAGATCCCTGCGCCATTGCGACCCGCTTTTCAAAAAATTGCGGATGCCATCTCCCGGCGCGACCAACAGGATCTTAGTCGCACGGTCGGGTTTTCCATGCAGGCCAGTGATGCCATGGCCGCCGTTGCCAAAATCACCGGTAGTGTCCGTGAGGTGAATGACCGCGCCAGCAATATGGCCGCTGCCATAGAAGAGCTGAATGCCTCGATCGGGCAAATCAGCTCTGCAGCGCAATCGTCTTCGGAGGAAATGGAAAACGCGGCCATGAAAAGCCGGGAAAGCGCCGACACCATTAATGACATGCAAAGCGCCAGTCAACAGATCACCGAAACCATGAGTAGTATGGAAGAGCGAGTGAATGTACTTTCCAGAGCGGCGGAACAAATCAGCGAATTTGTAGGCAGTATTGAGGCGATTGCCAGCCAGACCAATTTACTGGCGCTGAACGCCACAATCGAGGCTGCGCGTGCAGGCGATGCAGGGCGCGGGTTTGCTGTGGTGGCTAGTGAAGTGAAGGCGCTCTCTGGCCAGACCCAGACAGCAACAGAAGATATCCAAAAACATATCTCACAGCTTAGCGCTGATATGGCCGAGCTGCTGGGCGCCGTCAGCCAGGCTCGAGGGGCCGTGGATCAGGGCGAGGCGTTGTCTTCTCAGGTCAGCGATAAGGTCAATGAAGTGGAAGGCCTGGTCAGTGGTAATGCAGCTCGCATGAGCGAGCTGGCCGGCGTCCTGGCCGAGCAAACCGATGCGACTATGGAGTTATCAGAAAATGTAAGCACGGTGGCCGATTATGCCCGTTCTGCAGCCGATCATGCCAATGATGTCATTACCTCGGTCGGTTCTTCTGAAAACCTGATCAATGAACAATTCACCCAGCTGGATGGGAGGGATATTTGCGGGTTTGTTCGTCAACGGGCTAAATCAGACCATTTCCTTTGGAAAAAGAACCTGTCGGAAATGCTGGTAGGTTTAAACAATCTCACCGAGAGCGAGCTTGTCGATCATCATTCCTGCCGGTTGGGTACATGGTATGACAGCACTGATAACACCAATGTGCGCAGACATCCGGCTTTTGCAGCGCTCAAAGAACCACACAAGCTGGTTCATGATCATGGCAAACGTGCAGCAGCGCTCTATGCAGCCGGTGACCGTGTTGGTGCGCAGGCCGAAGTCGCCAAAATGGAAGAAGCTTCAGGCAAGGTTGTTCAATTGCTGGATGATTTGCTGAAAATAGACTGAATACACAAGCCCAGATCCTAATCCTGATGGTCAAGTGCACCGCGCCGTTTTTATGAAGGCTGTACCTCGCCATAAATGGCTGTGGCCAGCCGTTCTCTCAGCTTGATGGCATCGGTGCCAATCACCTGATCAAAGAGCACCATTGTCAGATCATTTTTCGGGTCAACAAAGAAAAAGGTGCCCGCCAGTCCGCCCCAGTAAAATGAGCCCGGCGTATAAGCCGGTCCGTCCGGGCTATCCGTCCGAATGGCAAAGTCCAGCCCGAAGGTGTTGCTCAGGCCCAGATCGCCGCGATCAATGCCAACCAGCTGATCCGAGGTCATCAGCGCCAGCGTTTTCGGGCTGATCAGGCTAACACCGTCCAGTGTGCCTTCATTTTGCAGCATACGGGCAAAGCGCATGTAATCATCAATGGTTGAAACCAGGCCGCCTCCACCGCTTTCAAACGCGGTATCGGTCAAAAATGGCTGGTTGGCCATAAAGGGCGGTTTGTCTTCCAGACGTTTTATACCCTCTTTGGTGAGCTGGTATAGCGCCCCCAGGCGTGATTGTTCGCCGTCGCGAACGGTAAAACCGGTTTCCTTCATTTCCAGAGGACCAAAGATGCGGCTTTGCAGATATTCACCAAGAGTCTTGCCAGACAGCACTTCGATCAGGCGTCCCTGTACGTCCACGGCCACGCTGTAATGCCAGATTTTCCCCGGCTGAAAGAGTAGCGGTACGGTCCCAAGATCGGTGCTCAGTTGTGCATTGGTGCGATCATAGCCCAGCAGGCCCTTGTCCCGGTAAATTCTGTCCACGGGGGTGTCACCAAAAACGCCATAGGTCATGCCAGCGGTGTGGCGCATCAAATCGCGAATGGTGACGGGGCGGGTTGTGGGTTCCAATATGGGCTGTTCATCGGCATCGACACCGGCATATACCTTCAGGTTCGCGTATTCAGGCATGTATTTGGAAATCGGGTCATCCAGCGCAAATTTGCCCTCCTCATAGAGCATCATCAGGGCGACCCCGGTGATCGGCTTGCTCATGGAATAAATACGCTCGATGGTGTTGCGGGTGAAAGGGATACTGTCTTCGCGATCCTGATCCCCGAAAACGCCGAAATAGGCCTCTTGGCCGTTTTTATAAATCAGCACCGAAGCACCTGGCATAACGCCTTCACTTTTTAAGGTGGCCAAAAAGGCATCCAGGCGCGCGGACCGCGCTATATCTTCGGCAGAGGGGGCAGAGAAAACCTCGGTTGCCCTGGTTTCGGATGATAGCGGTGCCGCACAGGATACGAGATACACACTGAAAAGGGCAACAAGACCCAAACGGACGATACGCAACATATTTTTCCCCATTGATTATGATTCATCTCATGATGGAATGTTGTTGCGGTTAAGTCAAAGACAGAAAAACTGCCCTAATCAAATTGCATCACCACTTCGTTTTTCTCATTAATTTTTACGAGAACATCTTTCGTATAGGCTTTGTTGCCATAGAAGGCCTTGATGCGGTATTTCCCGGCAGGCAGGGTGAAATACGCGGGGGTATTATAGGTATAGGCGATAAATTTATCTGACACCCGGCCATTGAGAATCGGGTAAATGTCCCACTCCTTGCCCACAGACTTTTGTGATTGTGAACCCGCCCGGCCACTAACCGTTAGATAGCCGGTATTGAAGATAATAATGGTTTTCGTGGTTTCATTGGTTTTGACCTCCACATCCTCATAGGTCACCGCTTTGCCATACATGGCCTTGATGCGGTATTTGCCCGTAGGCAGGGTGAAGCGCGCCCGGGTGTTATAGGTATAGGCGATAAATTTATCTGACACCTGGCCATTACGGATGGGGTAGATATCCCATTCCTTGCCCACTGGTTTTTGCGAGGTTTCGCTGTTGCGCCCGCTTACGGTTAGATAGCCGGTATTGAACACAATAATGGTTTTTGTGGTTTCATCGGTTTTGACCTCGACATCCTTATAGGTCACCGCTTTGCCATACATGCCCTTGATGCGGTATTTCCCGGCAGGCAGGGTGAAATACGCGGGGGTATTATAGGTATAGGCGATAAATTTGTCTGAAACTTCGCCATTACGGATGGGGTAAATATCCCATTCCTTGCCCACAGGATCTTGTGAAGTTTCGCTATTGCGCCCGCTGACAATCAGTTTGCCAGTGCCAAATATAATGACAATTTCGGTGGTTTCATCTGCCTTTATTTCGACATCCTTAAACGTCTCCGCTTTGCCGTACAGAGCCTTGATGCGGTATTTTCCAGCGGGCAGGATGAAACGACCCGGGGTATTATACGAATAGGCGATAAATTTGTCCGAGACTTTGCCATTACGGATGGGGTAGATATCCCATTCCTTACCCACAGGATCTTGTGATTGTGAACCTGCCCGACCACTGACGATCAAAGTGCCGGTGCCAAAGATCAGATCGGCCTCGGTTAGTCCTTCTTTTTTAACCTCAATATCCTGATAGGCTATGGCTTTGCCATATGCCGCCTTGATACGGTATTTACCGGGGACGAGCGCGAAGGAGGCCGGCGTGTTGTAGCTGTAGGTCAGATATTTGTCTGCCAGCTTGCCATCCGTATAAGCATAAACCTCCCAGCTGACCCCGTCTTGCAGCTCTTTTGCATCCTTGCTGGCTTTGCCATGCAACAACACGTTACGCTCCAGGGTTGCAGCCTTGGCTGCAACATTTATGGCAGCGCTAAGCTCGGTGGCATTGGAGGCAGAAAAGTACAGGCCGCCCGTATTTTCGGCCATGCACCGGACGGCCCTGGATTCCTTTTCTGACAGATCAAAACCGATCACATGGGTGGTGAAATCCACCCCTAGCTTTTCCAGTTCGCTGGCCACGGCACACGGGTCCGCATTGCAGGTTTCCAAGCCATCAGTAACCAGAATAACTGTGGCTTTATTTTCTTCATATTTCAAGGTTTCCGCAGCCTGTTTGACGGCTGCAGACAGGGGGGTTTTGCCTTTGGGGTTCAGCGCATTCAGGGCGGCGCTGAAGGTTTTGGCATCCACCGGGCCGGGGGCTATAATTTCTTCAATATCGCTGCAATCACCTTTGCGTCGGTGCCCATAGGCAATCAGGCCAAGTTCATTGCCAGGTTGCCAGTCCTTGAGAACGGTATCGAAAACCGTTCTGGCGATGGTGATTTTGGGCTTGCCGTCAATTTGCCCCCACATGCTGCCCGAAGCATCAAAAACCAGAATGGTCTTTGACGAAGATGTCTCTGCAAATGATGTCGAGCCCAAGAACAGGTTGGCCAGAGCGATGATACCGGCAACAATAAAGGATGCACGCATCTTAATTCCCCAAGTTTTGTCCCTCAGGTTCTATATCAAATTTTCAGGAAAATTTCCATCCGAATTAGATCCGGTCTAATTAAAGCTCTGAACCAGGCTGCCGACCACCAAACGCCAGCCATCAACCAGCACAAAAAAGATCAACTTGAATGGCAAGGATATGATCACCGGGGGCAGCATCATCATGCCCATGGACATCAGGATACTGGATACCACCAGATCAATGATCAAAAATGGAATGAAATACAAGAATCCGATTTCAAACGCCCGGCGCAATTCAGAAATCATGAAGGCAGGGGCCACAATGTTCAGCGGGGTATCCTCGGCGCGCGCTGGAATGGGGGCATTGCTTAGCCCTAAAAACAGGCCCAGATCTTCTTCGCGGGTTTGCGCCAGCATAAACGTTTTAATGGGTGCCGCGCTTTTGGTGAAGGCATCGCCCAGTTCGATTTCCTGGTTCATCAACGGCAGTATACCGTCGTCATAGCTTTGCTGAAATACCGGGGCCATAATGAAGGCCGTCAAAAATATGGCTAGCGAGGTCAGTACCATATTGGGCGGGGCCTGTTGCAGTCCCGAAGCGGTCCGCAACAAAGACAGGACCACGACAATGCGTACAAAACTGGTGGTCATGATCACTATGGATGGCGCCAGAGATAAAATCGTCAACAAGGCAATCAATTGCAATACACGATTGGTCAACGCGCCCTCACCGCCGGCATCGATGGTGACAGACTGGGCCAATACCGGTTCTGCAAACAGCAAAACGACGCCCAGCCCAAACAGCATGACCAGAAGGGCTTTTACTCCCCGATTCATGAGGGCGTTCCCTTTTCCGATACGGGGACATCAGGCGCTGGCGTGGTGGCATCGCGGCTTTCAATCAGTAAATCGCCGGTCAATCCCAGCAACAATATATGTTCGCGCTCGCCGCTGTTGACCACCACGACGCGGCGCCTGGGGTCGAGTTGTAAAATCTCGCGGACATGCAGGGTTTTGCCTTCGCCTACCGGCGCGCCTCGAACCATGCCGGGGGCATACCGGCGTACCAGATACCAGAGGCCGAAAATCAGACCCAGCGTAAATAATAACCCCGCCAGATACCGGCCGGTGTCGAAATATTCCATAGCCTGTACCCTTGCACAAACGGTTATGGGGTGACTGTCGCGCTGGCGGTGTTAAGGTTCCGTTAAGCATAAATATTTGTGTGCATAACCGATCGATTGGGGAAACTATGAAAGAAAAAACGCTGAGCGCTGTACTGGCGTTCTGGTTTGACGAACTGGAGCCAAAACACTGGTTTGTTAAGGACAGTCGTGTTGATGAAGCCATAAGAGCGCGCTTTGGTGCTCTATACGAAGCCATGTCCGCTTCCGGGTCCAATCATTCTGAGCAATCACTGGAAACGCTGGCTCGCATAATTGTGCTGGACCAGTTCCCCCGCAATATGTTCCGTGAAACGAAACAGGCGTTTTCCACGGATGAGCTGGCTTTGCAGATTGCTGGCTCCGGTATTGCGGTAGGGCAGGACAAGGGATTGTTGCCTTCGCAACAGGCTTTTTTTTATATGCCGTATATGCACAGTGAAGAGGCGCAGGATCAGGCGCGCTCAGTGGCCTTGTTTGCGGCGCCAGGTCTGGAAGGTAATTATGATTTCGCCATAAAGCATAAGGCCATTATTGATCGCTTTGGGCGCTATCCACATCGCAATGCGGTGCTGGGGCGAAAGAGCACTGAGGAAGAACTGCATTTTATGCAAAAGCCGGGAAGCGCATTTTAAGTGAATGTGGCAGTAGGCCAGGTCGTGTTGACCTTCCATTAACCATAAATGCGGCATCCTATCGCCCGAAGAGGTGCGTGAATGAGCATGAACCGTATTGCTGTTTTTGATGTATTGCGTGGCACAATGGCCATGTTGGGCGAGCGCCAAAAGGTGCTGGCGCGCAATATTGCCAATGCCAATACGCCCGGTTATGTCGCCAAAGACGTAGACGACAAAAGCTTTAACAAACTGTTGTCTAATACGATGCATGGCCAAGGCCAGCAAAGCGGCCATTTGGCTATGCAGGTGACCGAAGCAGGTCATATCCGTGGCAAGGCTGCTGGCGCGGCTTCGGCAAAATTCAAGATCATCGCCCGTCCGGATTCAGAAACCACACTGAATGGTAATTCTGTGGTGCTGGAGGAACAGGTCATGCGGGTAGCCGAAACCCGCATGCGCTACGAGGCCGCTGCCGGGCTTTACGAAAAAAGCATGGGTTTGCTCCGGCTGGCAATTTCCAGGCCAGGCCGCTAAATGACAAGAGGTGACGCATGACTGATATGTCCTCTGCCTTAAAAATCGCAGCCGCCGGCATGCGGGCACAAAGCGCGCGCATGCGGGTGATTGCAGAAAACGTGGCGAATGCCGGCTCCACGGCGACCGGTCCCGACGGGCAACCGTATCGACGCAAGATCCCCGTATTTACAGAGGAACTGGACCGGGCTACCGGCGTGCATCTGGTGCACATGAGCAAGCCTATTCCCGATGCTTCAAAATTTCGCTCGGTATATGATCCGGGCCACCCGGCCGCCGATGCCAAAGGGTTTGTTAAATATCCCAATGTCAATTCCATGGTCGAGCTGATGGACATGCGTGAGGCCCAGCGCAGTTTTGAAGCCAATATCAGTGTGATTGAAAACAGCCGCGCCATGCTGTCGCGCACGCTGGAACTTTTGCGTAGTCGCTAAGGATAATCGTTATGTCATTTACCGCTATGCAAGCTCTGAAGGCCTATGGAGAGGCCGTAAATACTGCCAAAGTTGGCGGTGCGGGCGGTGAAGAGGCCGGTGCCGCCAAGCTGGACTTTGGCGCCATGGTCAAGGATGCGATGAATTCGGTGGCATCCGATACCGCAAAAGCCGAACAAATGGCCGTTGGATCGGCCACGGGCAAGGTGGATCTGATCGAAGTGGTCAGCGCCGTCAACGAGGCTGAAATGACCCTGCAAACCGTGATCGCGGTTCGTGATCAGGTGATCCGCGCCTATCAGGATATCCTGCGTATGCCGATCTAGGGACTTTTTGGGTTCTTTACAGGCATTGTCTGAACCGCTGGGTCATGACCCTGATCACTTACAGATAAACGAATATTTGTCATTGCCCGGTTTATCCGGGCAATCCAGTGCTGAATTCGTGCTGCTCTGGATTACCGGCACAAGCCCGGTAATGACAACATGCAGGGTTCCCGGTTCAAGAGGCCGGGTGCGAATAAGGCACCAGTCTTGATGGCCTCTGTAGGCGCACCCTCAACCCACGTCCGCGCCGCCAACCGTAACATCACTGATTTTCAAGGTCGGCTGGCCAACACCAACGGGTACGCCCTGACCGGCCTTGCCGCAAACGCCAATGCCCGGGTCAAGGCTGAAGTCATTGCCGACCATCTG
>NVVU01000029.1 GCA_002733485.1 Robiginitomaculum sp. | reverse complement strand
ACGGGGGTTTTTACGTGATATTGAAAAGCTGACCGGCATTACGCTGGAACGTGTGGAAAGCGAATACAGCAAAACCTATGATGCCAGTCAGGAAGGCAAACCCGCCAATCCGCGTAATTTTGGAAATACGTTTCAGAAAAAACCCCGCCGAGGCGGACAAAACCCGGGCGGCCACAAAGGCAAAGCCGGTCAGGGAAAGCCCGGGCAAAACAAGTCTCGGCAGAACCAGCGGCCAAATCGACGCGGTAATCCCAAAGCGGCCTGAGCAAAACCCAGGCGGGGCCTGACCAAGGGTTGGGCCCCCGCACTTTGCCGCGTTATTCTGTAATGGCCAGATCACTGGTCACAATCTGTCGAATATATTGGGTGGCCGCTTCTGCCCCGGCGGGTAAATGCGTATGCTCAATCAGGGAACCAAAGGTCATATCAAAGGTTTTTCCAGCCTTGTTCAATAACTCGTAAAACAGCGTAATGTCGCGCAATTCACCATTAAGCATACAAAAAAGATAATAGAGCGCCGAGTTTCGGGCGCGGATGTGCACCGGTGTAATTGGTGCCATATATTTTCGTGCCAACGTGGTGGCACTGGTGGCCCAGGGTTTGTCCTTTAGACCATTTATGGTCAGGCTAGCCAGTTTTCCCGCTGGAAACATGACAATGCAGCGCTCATCCTGCATGGCAGCCCTGATGCCACTTAACGTGGACCGGGCGGTTTCGCGGGTGCGCTTTTCCAGCACCCATTCTACCGGAATAATCAGGTCTGCCCCGTTTGGCACCACCCGCAAGGCATCGGCATTGGCCAGAAAGGTCAGATCTGGCCGATGCACCTTAAGCGCATCAAAGACCGCCACTCCATCGGCCAACCCCGTGGGGTGATCGGCAATCACCACCAGACGCCCGGTTTTGGGCACATGATGCAGACCTTGGATATTCAGCCGCAAATTCAGCATGCGAGAAACTTCTTCAAACGCCTGATTTCCATTAAGATCTGCAATCTGATTGGCCATCACGCACGCGCTCTTATAACCAAGCGCCCGGTAAAGCAGTTTGCGAAGCATGGCCCAGAGCAACGGATTGCGCCGCAAATGCACGCAGCGTTCTTCTATCAATTCGTCAACAATATGCTGGCGGTCAGACATAGTATGCTTTCACTTAATCAGGGTCAGAGCCTAGACCAATGTCATTACATTGGTTTCTTCAACAGGCCATCAAAAAAGCACCCCATTCCCTTATAAAGGCACTTTTGGGAGGGGCATAATGAAACTAATTCTTTTTGCCGTTTTTCCTGAAGGCACCGCGTTTTTGGCGCAGGCGCAAAGCGCACCGGCCGGTCTACGTTTCACAAACTCATTGGTAAATGGTGCCAGACCTGGGGGGATGACCAGGGCTGATATTTTGACCTGACCGGTGACCCGGCTCCCTTGGGCGCGGGCTATGATTTAGGGCTAAAACTGGTGCAGCCCGGCGCATCAAAGCCCCTTATCTGCGCATGATCTGGCAAATCAAAGACACGGATAATCTGGCCTGGCGCTGGCAAAGCCATGGGGCCGATAATCGTCAATGGAAAGACCGCTGGGTATTAAACTATACCCGGGTTGAAACGGCTCCAAAGACGAAAAAATAAGGGTACGGACTCTGAATTAGAACCTGTTAATTTGACTCTAAGCCGCGCGAATATTGCTGAGGAAATCCTCGACCTGAGTACGCAGGGTTTCGGCCTGTTTACCCAGTTCGCCCGCCGCCTCGACCACATTGCCAGAAGCTGCTCCGGTTTCATTGGCCCCTTCCAGAACCTGTACAATATTGCGCGAAACATCCTGGGTGCCGGTGGCCGCTTCCTGGGTGTTTCTGGCGATTTCCTGGGTGGCGGCGGCCTGTTCTTCAACGGCCGCATTAATGGCCACGGAAACTTCGTTCATTTCATCAATGGTGCTGCGAATGGCGCCAATCGCCTCAACGGACTGAGCGGTGATTTCCTGCATGCCCTGGATCTGGCCGGCAATATCTTCAGTGGCCTTGGCCGTTTGTGTGGCCAGAGACTTCACCTCGGAAGCCACAACCGCAAAGCCGCGACCGGCATCGCCAGCCCGGGCAGATTCGATGGTGGCATTGAGCGCCAGCAGATTGGTCTGTTCAGCAATATCAGAAATCATATTAACCACTTCGCCAACTTTCTCGGCGGCGCGGGCCAGGGATTCGATGGTGTCATTGGTAGTCTGAGCGCGTTCTACCGCCTTGCTGGCAATCTCAGTCGAATGGGAAACCTGTTGCGCAATTTCGCTAACCGATGCGCCCATTTGCTCTGCCGCCGTGGCCACCACGGATACATTGGCGGTGGCTTCTTCGGCTGCAGCGGACACAGTGGTTGATTTTTCAGAGGTATGTTCCGCAGTTTTAGCCATGGTCTGGGCGGTACTTTCCAGCTCGGTTGCTGCTGCCGCCACGGATTCCACAATCCCCATTACATTTTTCTCGAATGTGCCAGCCAGCTCTTCCATTTCCTTGCGTTTTGCAATCTCAATCTCTTCCAGATAGATGGAGATGGCAAAATCCATATCCAGCATGGCTGCCTTGTTCAAAGCCGTAAGATATAGCCCCCGCTTGTCGGCCAGCTTATCCTTTCCTATGCCTTTGGACACAAAAGTGGCGGAAATTTTTTGCGCCAGTTCAGTAACGATGAAGGCATAGCCAGCAATATACCAGCGCGGCTCCAGCCCCAGCTTGGCATGCACCTTGCCGATCTTGCGCACTGACTGCACATAGGTATCGTCAAACTTGCCACTGGTAATGTTCATCCAATGGTCAAACTGTTTTTGGCTGGCATGGGTTTTCTGAGCCTCATTGCCGAAGAACCGGTTAACCTGTGGCCATTGACCGATATGGTCGTAAAACCGATCAAGAATTGCAGGCAGCCATTCTCTTATGTAAGGCTGCATTTCCTGTAAGGCCCCACCGCAGCGCCCGCGTTGCAGGTCCATAAATTTTAAACGCTCGTCAATCGCAATGTTGTCAGTCATGATAGAAACACCTGTTTTTTCAGCCTGTTGCTGACCAATGCGCATCGCACTGACCGGCTTTCCATCCCCGAGTGCTTTCACATGACCTTGATTTGGTTACCAAACTATTAGTACTTATTATAATTTGTATTACACTATCTAAAGATGTGCATTTTGATCGATTTGTCGTATTTTAAACCACCCTAGCGTGCATTGGAAAAACCCTGCACATAATCATAGAGCGAATAAAGCGTCATGGCAGCGGCGATGCCGATCAAAGCCAGGCTAAGATTATCTGTCAGCCCCAGCATGTGAGAAGCCACCACGCCAATCTGCGCCGCGCCCTGGACCACCGCCTTGATTTTACCCGAAAGACGCGCGCCGATACTTGCCCCGCGTGAAGCGGCCATAATACGAGCGTATGAGACGATAATATCACGAAACAAAAAYGGAAAAACCAGCCAGAGCGGCATCCACCCGGCCGCCGCAAATGCCAAGAACACGGTCAGTCGATACAGGCTGTCACATAGGGGGTCCAGCGCCTGGCCCAATCCGCTGGWTAACCCCATCTTGCGGGCCAATGCCCCATCCAGCACATCGGAGATCTCACTGAAGATCGCCAATACCAGCACCACCCAAAGCAGGGGCGAATGGGTGGCCAGCAAATAATAAATGCCAAACCCCAGCACAACGCGCAACAAGGTCAAAAGATTAGGGGCGGTAAAAAAACCGGGCTTGCTGGTCTGACTCATGGATTAATCCTCTAGGCTTAGGGGCGTGGATAACAGGGCCTCTGCCACTTCGGCAAACCCCGATGCCGCATCTTTACGGGTGACAAATGTCGGCAGATCCGCTGGAGGCAGGGTATAGTTTTCTATGCCCTGTACGCCAGTGGAAAGTGGAAATTGTTTGAACATGGGCACRTCATTKGGMGAATCRCCGGTRTARATGCTGMTGYYCARAACCTCTTCAATGGCCTGACCGCGCACGTCCCTCAGCCARCACTTGAACATGGAAAGCTTGTCATAGCGGCCAAACCAGGCATTAACATGAATGGAGCTGACTTTGGCGGTAGCACCATGATCTTCGAAACGCGCCCGGATAGCCTCTGCAATGGACAAAGGCAACGGCTCCACCTCTTCGGCAAAATCCACCGCCACATCACTGGCTCGCCACGGATTATCCTGTGCCAGGGCGGTACCAGAAAATTCGCTCACGATCTGATTGGCAATTTCGTGCAGGCGGATCAGGTTTTTCTCCCGGTCAACCGCCGTATCATGCCATATCTGACGCACGTGATCCCCATCCCGGTAAAAGCACAAGGCCCCATTTTCACCCACCACCGCATCCACGGGGAAAAACCGGGCAATCATATCGCACCATCCGGCGGGGCGGCCGGTGATCAACACCACGGTTCGGCCACTGTCCCGCAATTTCTGCAAGGCAGTAAAACTCACCGGCGGAAACACCCCCTCTTCGGTCAGGGTGTCATCAATATCAGAAAGCAGATACCGCACCTTGGCCAAGGTTAAGACAGGCATTTCAGAAAAAGGCTTCACCGGTTTATTCCTCACACATCATCATGAAAAAAGTCATAGATGGTTTTGGCCATTTGTTTGGAGACACCGTTCGCAGATGCCAGATCCCCAAGTGTGGCATTGCCTACCGCTTTGGCAGAGCCAAAGCGCGCCAGCAAGGCTTTTTTGCGCAAGGGCCCAACCCCGGGGATGCCATCCAGTGGATTTTCCCTGGCCCCCCTGGCCCGGCGGCGGCGATGCGCGCCAATGGCATAGCGGTGCGCCTCATCGCGCAAGCGTTGTAAATAATACAAAACCGGGTCCCGGTGCTCCAGCCGAAACGGCGCGCGCCCCGGGATAAAAAACTGCTCCCGCCCGGCATCGCGCTCGGCCCCTTTGGCAATGCCGGCGACTTTAACCTCATCATGGCTGATGCCCAGATCGGCCATTACCTGCACCGCCTCTTTTAGCTGTCCGGCACCGCCATCAACCAGCACCAGATCCGGTACCAGAGCCGTGCCTTTTTGTTTTTCCTTCAATAACCGTGCAAAGCGCCGGGTCAGTACTTCGCGCATCATGGCAAAGTCATCCCCCGGGGTCAGCTCTTCGGATTTAATATTGAAAATCCGGTAGTGATTTTTCTCCAACCCTTCCGGCCCGGCCACAATCATCGCCCCCACCGCATAAGTGCCGGATATATGCGAGTTATCATACACTTCGATACGCTGAGGCGGTCGCTCCAGATCAAACACCTTGGCCACACCGGCCAGTTGCGCCGTGCGGCTGGCGCTTTCGGCCAAACGCCGCCCCAACGCATCACGGGCATTGTTCAACGCCTGACGCAACAGATCCCGTTTTTCACCCCGTATGGGTCGTATGATCTGTACATGACGCCCGGCGCGCACGGCCAGCGCCTCTCCAAGCAGCTCCTGCTCAGGCAGATCATGACTGATGATCAGGGTTTTAGGCGGGCGCTTGTTTTCATAAAACTGCGCCAGAAAGGCGCCCATCACTTCGCCGGCCTCGTCGGATTTATCATGTCGCGGGAAAANCGCCCGCTCGCCCCARTTTTGCCCGGCGCGATAGAAAAATATCCGCACACAACTGGCCCCGCCATCCATGTGCAGGGCCACCACATCGGCGTCCTCGGTACTGCCCGGGTTGACGCCCTGATGCGCACTGACCGCAGCCAGCGCCCGAATGCGGTCGCGCACTTCGGCGGCACGTTCATAATCCTGCACCTTGGCAGCCCGTTGCATTTGCACGTTCAACGCCTCGCCAAGCTCGTTTGATTTACCGCTGAGAAAGGCCTTGGCCTGCGCCACCAGCTCTGCATAATCTTCGGGCAATATCTCACCAGTGCAGGGCGCTGAACAGCGTTTGATCTGGTGCAGCATACAAGGGCGGGTGCGTCCCTCATAGACCGGGTCAGAACAGGTCCGCAGCAAAAACGCCTTTTGCAATGTATCCAGTGTGCGGTTGACCGCCGAGGCGCTGGCAAACGGGCCGTAATAATCGCCCTTGAGCGATCGCGCACCCCGATGTTTCAGCACTTGCGGGGCCTCATGATCCCGGCGAAGCACAATATAGGGAAAGGATTTATCATCGCGCAGCAAAATATTATAGCGCGGCTTGAGRCGYTTGATCAGATTGGCTTCCAGCAAYAASGCYTCRGTTTCGGTATCSGTAACAATGAATTCCATCGACCGGGTGGCCACAATCATGCGCGCAATGCGGCTGGGCTGTTTATCAATACGGGTATAGTTTTTAACCCGCACGTTCAGGCTTTTGGCCTTGCCCACATACAGCACCGCCCCATGGGCATCCATCATGCGATAAACCCCGGGTTTTGCCGGCAGGCGACGCACATGATCGGCAATCAGGGCCGCCCCGATTAAGGGCGGTGGTGAATCATCGGCGCTGGTCATAGCGCGAGTTTAACGGGTTTCTTTTCCATCGCACACCCGCGTTATCTCCACCCCCGCAGCATCGGCGGCGGCCAGGGCATTGGGTTTTTCAATCCGTACGGTAACCGCCTTGACCCGTGGATCCTCCAGACACCAATTGGCCAGCCGCTCGGCCAGGGTTTCCACTAATTGCACATGGCCCTGTTTGGCCAGCAGCTTTGCCTGATTGGCAACGGCCTCATAATCAATGGTTTCGCCCAGACGGTCATCAACTGGCGGCGGGGTATCACCCAGATCAAGGCGCACATTAATAAAAATGGGCTGGGTACTTTCGTGCTCGTGCGGGTAAACTCCAATAGAGGCATCCACGCGCAGACCGCGCACAAAAATGGTGCTTTGCCGTATGTTCATTCGTCTACGCCTTGCACATCGGCCGTGCGCCATAAAAGGTGCTGGCCGCCATCCACCACCAGGGTTTGCCCGGTTACCGCCCTGGCCGACAAGAGATAGCGCACTGCGGCCACAATCTCTTCAACCGGCGATCCAATACCCAACAGGGTTGCCGAAACCTGCCGATTAAAATCGGCTTCGCTCTGGCGGGCATTGCGCAAGGTAGGCCCCGGGGCCACGGCATTGACGCGAATGCGCGGGGCCAGCGCCTGTGCCATGGTCTGGGTGGCGGAGTTAAGGGCCGCCTTGGAAAGATAATAGCTGAAAAATCTGGGGTTGGGTTTACGCACCCGCTGGTCGAGCAGATTGATGATGGTCCCGGTGTCATTTTGGGATAATTGTTCGGCAAAGGCCGAGGCCAGAAACAACGGCGCGCGCAAATGGGTATCCATATGCGTGTCCCACAGATCATGGGAAAGGTTTTCCAGCCGGTCGTCTTCAAAGTGAGAGGCGTTGTTGATCAGCGCCTGGATTGGCCCGATGGCATTAATCGCCTTTGGAATAAGCGAAGCCACCGCCTCACGATCCGTGAGGTCCGCCTGCACCGCCTCGGCCTGTCCGCCGTCAGCGATAATCTGTGCAACCACCTCTTGTGCCGGTTCTGCAGAATGGCGGTAATGCACCGCCACGCGCCAGCCATCCGCCCCCAGCGCCAGCGCCAGCGCTTTGCCCACCCGTGCCCCGGCACCGGTGATCAATACGCCAGGCGCACTCACAACAGCCCTTCTCTGGCCATTAGCCCGAACAGATAGGCCCCATAGGCAACCAGCAATAACAAGCCGGCAAGACGGCCGATTTTAAGTTTGGCCAAGGCAAAACCGCCAAGCAGTACCCCGGCCCCGATCATCACCCAGAAATCGTATTGCATGAAGCTGGGCGGCACCGTCAGTTTGCCCGCCATGGCCGAGGCACCGCCAACGGCAAAGACATTAAAAATATTAGAGCCAAAGGCATTGCCCACTGCCAGATCCCCATGACGGCGCAGGGCCGCAATGATCGAGGTTGCCAGTTCAGGCAAGGAGGTGCCAATAGCCACAATGGTCAGGCCGATAATGGCGTTGGACACATGCATCTGCTCGGCAATGGCCACCCCATGAGATCCCACAAGATGTCCGCCAAAAGGCAGGCCGATAATGCCTACCAGAATAAAGAACGCAATTTTTACGTTGCTGGCTGGCAGACCCTGCATGTGATCCACATCGGCCAACTCCTGTATATCGGCGGCCATTTCCATGCCTGCGCGCGCCTGCGTAAACAGATAGACCAGATAAATGATAATCAGCGAGAACAACACCGCGCCCTGCCAGAAGCTGATGACACCATTCAAGGACATTACCGTCAGTATGATAGAGGCCATCAAGGCAAACATGACGTTACGTCCTGTACCCGGCGCATTGGTGGCGATGGGCACAATCATTGCCGGCACACCCAGCACCAGCAACATATTGGCAATGTTGGAGCCAACAATATTGCCTATGGCCAGCCCCGGCGCCCCTTTGAGGACGGCGCCGACGCTAACCACCATTTCGGGCGCAGAGGTACCAAGCGCCACCACCGTCAAGCCGATAATCAGGGACGGCACACCCCAACGGCGGGCCAGCGCCGCCGAACCGCGCACCAGAATATCACCGGCAAACAGAAGGATAAAAACACCGGCGGCTAGCCAGAGAAAATGCACGAGAATTGGCATGGACACTCCAATGTGGCTCCTGACAACAAGACAGCGGCTTCACTGCACACCTATAGCCGGACTAACCAAAGAATGAAAAGGGGGTGGCACAGAACGCATCAGCATCATTTTCACAACCTTTAAGGGATTATTATTTATTTTACCCTTTATGCGTTATTTATAATAATTAGTATAAATACGGAGATACCCCATGCCCGTCACTGCCGATCATAATAATGAGCCTTCCTCTCATCTGGAGGGCATAAGCCGTGAAATGCGCACCCCGCTAACGGACATTCTGGGCATGGCGCATTTGCTTGACGATACTGTACTGGAACAGGACCAGAGAGAATATGTTCAGGCCATCATGCGCGCCAGCCATGAATTGCTGGTCCATATTGATAATCATCTTGATCAGGCACAGTTGAATAATGACGCCCTGGGCGTACAGGAAGAATATTTTGGCATTACCGAGGCCTTGTTGGTGATGGTCGAGCGTCTGCGCCCTTCTGCGGCGGCAAAGGGGTTGGGGCTCAGCCTGGAATTTGCCCCCGACATCGGCACCAAAATCCATTGCGACAAAGCGCGGTTATCTCAGGCGGTTTATAATCTGACAGCCCATCTGATTGCCCGCCATTCAGACGGCATCTTGCGCATGGCCGCCAATATAAAGGAAGGGCAATGGGGAGACACCCTGCACGTTACCATAACCTCGAACGCCCGCCTTAACGGAACCTCAGCACAAGAGAGCGACAATGTGGAAGTCCTGGAAATCACCCGCCGGTTGGCGCGCCTGATGGGTGGAGAGGTCAGTTTAGACATGGATGAAAATCAATTGCAGTGTGGACAGCTCACCATTCTGGTGGAACAACCTGAAGAGGAAACCGGCAATATTACCCATCCGGCCCGCATTCTGGTTGCCGAAGACAGCCGCGCTAATCAGCGCCTGATCGGACTGATCTTAAACAAGCTTGGCCATGACTTTGAGCTGGTTGCCAATGGCATCGAAGCGGTTGAAGCGGTTCGGACCAGCCGTTTTGATATGGTTTTGATGGACCTGCACATGCCGCAAATGGACGGCATGGAGGCCTGTCAGAAAATCCGCGAACTGGATGACGAAATTTCGGCGCTGGTGCCGGTAATTGCGCTAACTGCGGATGTGCGACCGGAAATGCCTGCCAAAGTGCTGGAGGCGGGGATGGATGCCTATCTGACCAAGCCATTGGATGTCGCCAAACTGGCCGAAACCATTCAGGCCAGTATGAGCTCTACGCATGCCAGAAAGTTAAAACTGGCCAAAAGCGCCTAGGGTCGAAACGCATTCACCAGCACAAAGACGATATGGCATAACGCGCCCGGGTTTGATGATCCTGCAATAACTGCCCCACTTCCTCTGCATAGACACCGCCCGAAAAATACGCCCCATGAATGCCTCCGGTAACAAACAAACAATCCAAAGATTGTGAAGCCGCCCCCAGAATGTCGGTGGGCAGGCCATCCCCAATGGCCAGAATGCGGCTTTTGTCTATCGGCTGACCTCGCAAGGCAGCGAGACGTTCATAGCAAAGCTGGTAGATGGCATCGTGGGGTTTACCCGTATAGACCACCTTGCCCCCAAGAGCGGCATAGTTTTCGGCCAAAGCCCCAGCGCAATAAATCAGCCGGTCACCAAAATGAACCACCTTGTCCGGGTTAGCACAAATCATGGGAAGGTTCAGCGCCGCCGCGCGTTTTAGCAGGTCATCATAATCCCCCGGGGTTTCTCGGTTATCATCATAAAACCCGGTACAGGAGATCAGCTTTGCCTCTTCCAGTTCTGCAAACGCCATGCCGGTGCCATCATAAAGGCGATCATCCTTGGACGGGCCGAGCTTGAACGCCGGGCCGGGCGCGCTTTGCGATAACATAGCTTTGGTGGCATCGCCCGAAGTCACAATCCCGTCCCAACATTCATCAGGTACGCCCAGCGCTGCAAACTGTGCCGGGATTTCAGTGGATGGACGAGGCGCATTGGTCAGCATCACCACAATGCCGCCGGAGCGGCGAAATTGTGTCAGCGCGTTGGTGGCCGCCGCAAAGGCCGCTTTGCCATTATGCACCACCCCCCAGACATCACACAAAAGCGCATCATATTGCGCCGCGATTTCACCTAGGCCAGCGGGGGTTTTTGGAAGCTCTGTCATGGCACGGCGCTTACGGTGAGCCGATCACCGGGTCAAGGTCAAATGAGCTTGCCTCTTTACTTCGTGCATAGGCGCGCTATGAGGCGGCATGAGCACCAAACCCTGCCGTCTGTATCTGTTAACGCCGCCGCGCCTTGATGATCTGGGCACATTTGCCAAGACCCTGGAGGCCGCCCTGGCCGCCGGCGATGTGGCGGCGCTGCAAATTCGCCTTAAAGACGTCCACGATGCAGACATTCGCGCCGCGTATAATGCGCTGGCCCCCATTGCCCATGCCGCCGACGTGGCGATATTGATCAATGACCGGGCGGATATGGCGCAGGAACTGGGCGCCGACGGCGTGCATCTGGGCCAGGGCGATATGCCCTTGCGCGAGGCCCGAAAAATGCTTGGTCCTCAGGCCATGATCGGGGCCACAGCGCACGATTCCCGTCATCTGGCCATGCTGGCTGGCGAGCGCGGCGCTAATTATGTTGCCTTTGGGGCTTTTTTTGAAAGCGCCACGAAAACGCCTAAAACACAGGCAACAACAGATCTTCTTTCCTGGTGGTCGGAGCTTTTTGAAATTCCATGCGTAGCAATCGGCGGTATTACAGCAGACAATTGCCCCCCCCTGGTACAGGCCGGTGCAGATTTTTTGGCCGTATGTGGCGGGGTATGGAACGCCCCGGGCGGACCGGCCGAGGCGGTACGGGCCCTCAATGCAGCCATCGCCAGGGCCTCTTTGGCGGATTGATCCCGGCGCTGTTGGTAAGCCCGATTTTGGCAGTGGCGCAAACCGGCCCGGTAGAAAAACTACCGGTTTTCAAGGAAGGTATCATCCTTGGCGAAGATGCTTTGCCGCCATTGATTGAATTGCCGGAATTTCCAACCAGCAGCTTTGCCAATGATGATTTCGATGCGGCCCAGGCCTATGCTCGCGGCGAATATACATTGGCGCGCACCCTTGCCAGTATACAAAGTGCACAAGGTGATGCCCGAGCGCAATATTTGTTAGGCATCATGTTGCGCAAAGGCCAGGGTGGCCCCGTTGAAAGCGCCAATGCCGTTAACTGGTTCAGAAAAGCAGCCAAAAGCGGCGAGATCTATGCCTGGCTATCGCTGGCGGAAATGGCCTTTGCCAATCAGGGCGGATTGGCCTCGGGCGATGGCCGGCGGTTTTTGTTAAGCGCCGCCAAGAAAGATTCTACCGAAGCCAAGATTGTATTGGGACAGGTGTTTTCCTCAGGCCTTGGCGGCCCGCTGGATGTGGAACAAGCCAAGTCCTGGTTCAAAAAAGCTATCTATGATGGCAGCGTGAAGGCCAAACAATTACTGGGGAATTTACTCTTCAGCCAGGGCAAGGATGAAGAGGCACTTCAACTCTATAAAGAAGCCGCGCGTGAAGGCGATATCCGCTCGGCTTATCAGGCCGGGATTATTATGGCCGACCCGGAAGGGGCGTTTTTTGATCAGGCGGCCGCCGCACCCCTGATTGAACAGGCGGCCAAAGGGGCCCTGCCTGATGCCATGACCGCCTGGGCCATTTTTGCACTGCAGGAAGAGCCGCCGCGACCCGCCGAAGCCGCCCGCTGGCTGCGCAAGGCCGCTGAGGCCGATGACGGTGAGGGCCAATACCTTTATGCCGTATCACTGGCCAAGGGCGAAGGCGTGATGATGGATCGCGAAGCGGCCTATGAATGGGCGGTACGCGCCGTGCGTCATGATCCGCAAAATAGCGAGCGCCGTGCTCTGGCCATGGCGCTGGGCAGCGCCCTGCCCGGCCCAACCCGTGCCCGCCTGGAAGAGATTGCCGAACAGCCTTTGCTGATCCTCACGCACACTGCTTCGCCTTGACCCGCAAGCAGTGCGCAGATAGAGCACCTCACACAGAGGCACCTTGAGGGCAGTACGATGAAAATCAACGGCAATGAGATCAAACCGGGCAATATTATCGAGCACCAGAACGGCTTGTGGGTGGCGGTGAAATGCAATGCCGTCAAACCGGGAAAAGGTGGTGCCTTTAATCAGGTTGAACTGAAAAACCTGGAAGATGGCCGCAAGCTGAATGAACGCTTTCGCTCCTCTGCAACTATTGAAAAGGTACGTCTGGAACAAAAAGACCATACCTATCTTTATGACAATGGTGACACCCTGGCCTTTATGGACATTGAAAATTACGAACAGATCGAGCTGGCCAAGGAATTTGTCGGTGACAGGCAGGCCTATCTGCAAGACGGCATGACCGTGGTGATCAACTTTCATCAGGAACGCCCCATCGACCTTTCCATTCCCGATCAGGTAATATTGGAAATCGCCGATACCGAGCCGGTGGTTAAAGGCCAGACGGCGGCCAATTCGTTCAAACCGGCAACCCTGGAAAACGGCGTTCGCACCACCGTTCCCCCCTTTGTCGGCATTGGCGAAAAAGTGGTGGTTTCCACTGCTGATGGCAGCTATGTCAAGCGCGCGGATTAAGGGACAAAATCATGGCACAGGCCTCTGCCTTACTGAATGTTATGACCGGAGCGGCGCGGCGCGCTGCCGGTAAACTGAACCGCGATTTTGGCGAAGTTGAAAACCTGCAGGTTTCCAAAAAAGGCCCGGCTGATTTTGTTTCGGCGGCAGATCGCAAGTCCGAAGAAATACTGGTGCGGCTGCTTTCTGAATCCCGCCCCGGCTATGGCTTTTTGCTGGAAGAAGGCGGCGAGATTAAAGGCTCAGACCCCAGTCACCGTTTTATTATTGATCCGCTGGACGGCACCACCAACTTTCTGCACGCCATTCCGCATTTTGCCATTTCCATTGCGCTGGAACGCCATAATGAGATTGTTGCAGGTGTGGTTTATGACCCTATTCGCGATGAAATGTTCCGGGCCGAGCGCTTTAAGGGCGCGTTTTTGAACGAACGCCGTCTGGAAGTTTCTGCCCGCACCAAATTAGAAGACTGTGTGTTGGCCACCGGCATTCCGCATCTGGGCAAGCCGGGTCATGCACGTTTCCTCAAAGAGCTGTACCGCATTGCCCCCAAAATTGCCGGCGTGCGCCGGTTTGGTTCAGCGGCGCTGGATCTGGCCTGGCTGGCCGCCGGTCGTTATGATGGTTATTGGGAGCGCGATCTGGCGCTGTGGGATGTTGCTGCCGGGGTTTTAATTGCCCGTGAAGCCGGGGCCATTATCGGTGATGACAGCGACAGCAACAGCAATGCCGCCATCAACCCGGATCTGATCATTGCGGGTAATCCAAATATTCAGCCTTTATTGAAGGCTCTGCTTGCCGAGACCGCCGCTTCGTGAGCACCAGGGCGGACAATATTGATCCGCTGACGCTGGCCCAGGCGCTGATCCGTTGTCGCTCTGTCACGCCATTGGATGATGGCGCACTGGATATTCTGCAAACGCAACTGGAAAGCCTTGGCTTTGTCGTCAAACGGTATCCGTTTGGTGATGTCGACAATCTCTATGCCCGCCTTGGAACGGGAGTTCCAAATTTTTGTTTTGCCGGCCACACCGACGTGGTGCCCACCGGCAACCCCGACGACTGGCAGGATGATCCCTTTGCCGCCAAGGTGCGCGATGGCGTCCTGTGGGGGCGCGGCGCCGCCGATATGAAGGGGGCCATTGCCGCCTTTATTGCGGCCGCCCAGCGTCATCTTTCACGCAACGACCTTTATGGTTCGATCAGCCTTTTGATTACCGGCGATGAAGAGGGCGAAGGCATTAATGGTACCAAACGAGTGCTCAAAACCCTGGCCGAAGAAGGCGAAACGATCAGCCATTGTCTGGTGGGCGAGCCATCCAACCCCAAAGCCCTTGGGGATGAGATCAAAAATGGCCGGCGCGGTTCGCTGAACGGGATTATCACCATCAAAGGCCAGCAAGGCCATGTGGCCTATCCGGAACGGGCGCAAAACCCGATCCCGCCGCTGATCACCGTGATCAACCGGCTTTATGCGCGCCTGCTTGATGATGGCGTGCCGGGGTTTCAGCCGTCCAATCTGGAAGTGACCAGCATTGATGTGGATAATCCAGCCCACAATATCATCCCGGCCGCCGCCAGTGCGCGTTTCAATATCCGCTTTAATGTCGCCCATACCGGCGCGCAATTGTGCGACTGGATAGAGGAAGAAGCCCGCGCCGCAGAACGCGTGCACGCCTGCGCGGTCTTGCTGGACCTGAACATAATGGGCGAGGCCTTCCTGACCCCGCCCGGCACTTTCACCACCGTTTTGCAAAACGCCGTGCAAGACGTAACCGGGCGACGCCCCGCCCTGACCACCGGCGGCGGTACATCGGATGCGCGTTTTATCAAGGACTATGCGCCGGTGGCGGAATTTGGCCTGACCGGGGCCAGCATGCACAAGGCTAATGAACACGTCCCCGTTAGCGATATTCACCAGCTAAGCGAAATTTATGAACGGGTCTTGGCGCTGTATTTCAAGGAATATGAGGTGGCCAAACGCCCCGTTGTGCATGGGTAGCGTGAAATACCTACCTCTTTTCTTCGTCGCCCTCCGGTCAAGCTGGGGCACGACGATTTGATGGTTTGGCATACCCCCACTCACACCCCGCGCTTGCGCCACAGATCCAGCGAATAAAGCGCCAGCCCCATCCAGATCAGCACAAAGGTTATCATACCGCCAAAGGTCAGCTTTTCACCAACCACAATGGCCATGATAAAGGTCGAACTGGGGGCGATATACTGGATCAGCCCCAGCGTGGAAAGCGGGATACGCCGCGCTGCAAAGTTAAACATGGTCAGTGGAATAGTGATGGTAAACCCGGCCATCAGCAACAAGAACACCGTGCCTGGCGAGCCATGCAGCAAATGGCCGGTGCCCTGGCTTTCCATCCAGATGATGGCCCCCAATATCAGTGGTGAAACGATCAGGGTTTCTATGAACAAGCCTTCTTTGGCCTCGGCAGCCACGGTTTTGCGCAACAAGCCATAACCACCAAAGGAAAATGCCAAAGTGAGCGCAATCCACGGGGTTTTGCCGACCACAATCACCTGGTTCAGCACCCCCAGAGCGGCCAGTCCCACGGCCAGCCAGCGCCAGGTGTTCAGTCGTTCACGCAGCAGCAGCACACCAAAGGCCACGTTGACCAGTGGATTGATGAAATAGCCCAAAGAGGCCTCAGCCAGATGGCCATTCATTGCCGCCCAGGCGTAAACCATCCAGTTGATCGAGATCAGCACGGTGCTGGCAAGAAGGGTGCCAATGACCTTTGGCTTGCGAAAAAGCGCCATGGCCGGACCCAGTGCGCCACTAAAACCAAGCACACCCAGCAACAGGATAAACGTCCAGAAAATGCGGTGCAGGGTAATTTCAAAAGCACCAACCCCATCGGGAAAGGCCCAGAAATAAAGTGGCATTGCGCCCCAGAAAAAAAACGCCCCAAAGGCAGCGAGCGTACCGCGACGCTCGTCCTCGGCCATCAGGTTCCAGCCTTGGAGAACAGACCGCGATTAAGCGCCAGTTCGGCAATCTGCACCGCGTTCAGTGCGCCGCCCTTGCGTAAATTATCGGACGTCACCCACAGGCTTAGCCCGTGATCCACCGATTTGTCCTGGCGTATACGTGATACATAGACTGCAAACTCACCGGCACATTCCACCGGGGTGACATAACCGCCGTCCTCGTGCTTATCGACCACCATCAGGCCCGGGCTTTCGCGCAGCAGCGATTTTGCCGCCGCCGCGCTTAGGGGTCGTTCCAGCTCGACATTCACCGCCTCGCCATGACCGACGAATACCGGCACGCGCACGCAAGTGGCACTGACCCGGATGTTGGCATCCAGCATTTTATGGGTTTCGTTGATCATTTTATGTTCTTCGCGGGTGCCGCCATCTGCCATAAAGACATCCACCTGCGGGATTACATTAAAGGCGATCTGTTTGGGAAAAACCTTGGAGGTGGGGCTGTCGGTGACATATATCCCTTTGGTTTGCTCCCACAGCTCGTCCATGGCGGCTTTGCCCGCCCCCGATACGGCCTGATAGGTGGAAACGACAATGCGTTTGATTTTGGCAGCGTCGTGTATCGGTTTCAGCGCCACCAGCATCTGGATAGTCGAACAATTGGGATTGGCGATAATGTTTTTGACCCGCGCGCCCATCACCGCATCCGCGTTCACCTCGGGCACAATCAGGGGCACATCCTTGTCCATGCGAAAGGCCGAGGAATTATCAATCACCAACGCGCCCGTAGCAGTAATTTTTGGTGCCCATTTTTTGGCCACATCACCGCCAGCGGCCATAAATACCAGATCAACGGTTGAAAAATCGAACTGTTCCAGATCTTCACAAACCAGCGTGCGGTCGCCAAAAGAAACCTCACGACCCATAGATGCCCGTGAGGCCAGCACATGCATTTTTCCCACCTCAAACAGACGTTCGGCCAGAATGGCCAGAATTTCGCGTCCGATATTTCCGGTGGCGCCCACCAGGGCTGCATTGATACTCATGGTCTTACTTCCCTATGTCTGATCATGCCCCATAACGCTTTGGACGCCGTGCGCAAACCCCGTTAGGTGATTCTTTTTGCCATCCACAGAAAAAAGTGAAACGCGCGCTGCAAAAAGAAAAAACCCCGTGCCATGAAGGCACGGGGCTAAAAGACGGCACTCCGGGGAGAAGTATGCAAGTCGTGCGGGGGGAAGCTCGCCCTTGCCCGTCAAAAAAAGTCTTACTCGCTAGTTGCCAGTTTCGTTCCTGACAAAAGATCGACATTGGCCTGAGCCAACGCCGCATCAGGTGCACCAGCAGCAGTAGTAAAATCAGCAAGCGCAGCATCTTTATTGCCAGCCAGATAATTAACTACACCGCGATTATTCAACGCCCGCCAGTTATTCGGTGCCATTTTCAAAGCTGAATTACAGGCATCCAGGGCTATATCGAGGGTATTTAGCTGACCCAGAGWGGCGCATAGATTGGAATATGCAATCGAGCGACGGGACTTTTTGATGCCCTTAGTTGTCGCTCTGACGTTGAAGGTTTTGGCGATTTTGTAATCACCTCGGGTATAGGCGTTATAGCCACCACGAATGTTGGAATTGGCGGCGCTTTGCACAGCAAATCCCGGTGTTGCAGCAGAAGCTTGGGCGGCAGGGATGCTGACAAGCCCTAAAAGTGCGAATGCTGCGGTGACGGCTAGTCCTTTACGGTAAGACATTCTTGTTCTCCTCATTGATTGACCTCCTCTATATAGGGACATGATCATCGTTTGAAAAGTGAACACTGTTCATTTTTCTGCATATTTGTCATTCAATATTGAATTGTGAATTTTTTAGTTTGCGCCGCCGCATCAAGTATAATCTGGCGACCCTGGTCGATAACAAGTTTTATTAAATATAGGAAAGTATCTCCCACCCAACCGCAAAACGCCATTGACTATGGATGCAGATTAGGCATTCAATCATGAATGAAGGCAGCACTATGCCTCTGGTAATATAATGACCGGTGTCCCTGCATGAACAAATACTGGGCCGACTTTCCGATTCTCCTCGCGGTAGCAGAAACCGGCAGTCTGACTGCCGCCGGTGACAAACTGGGCGTCAGCCAGCCAACAGCCGGGCGGCGCATCCGGGCCCTGGAAGCATTTTTCGGAGCACCGCTTTTGACCAAGGAAGGTAACCGGCTGGTCCCCACCGCCTTTGGCGATACCGTTTTGTTGCGTATCCGGCGCATGCAGGATGAAGCCGATGCCATAGACCGCGCCCGCGCCGGTGCTGATCAAGACCTTGCCGGTACCATCAGGCTTTCGGGCACAGAAGGCATTGGCGATCTGTGGCTTCCCTATGCCTTGCAACCTTTTCATGAAGAACACCCGGAAACCCGGATTGAAGTGATTGTTGATCAGCGATCAGTCAACCTGGCACAACGCGAAGCCGATATTGCCATCCGCTGGATAGGACCCGGTAATCAGAACAGCCTGATTGGACGCAAAGTGCTATCGGCAGGCTTTGGATTGTATGCGGCACATTCCTACATACAAAGCAATGGCAGACCACTTAATCCGGATGACCTGGGGAAACATAATGGCGTTATGGTTACCCTTGGCGCCAACTCCAATTTCTGGCCAGACGAACTGGACCATGAACGACAGCGTCCCAAACCGATTGTGTTTCGCTCCAATTCTTTTCATACTCAGGCCCATGCCCTGATGGCCGGTTATGGCATTGGGTTATTTGCGCATTTTAGCTGGCCCGCAGGCAGCATGCCTGACAAGGTAGAGCGCATTTTACCTGAAATGGATTTTTCAGAGGATTTATGGGTGGTGGCTCACGAGGATTTACGAAAATCGACTAGGATCAGAATTGTCTATGACTATATCGTTTCCGCACTGTTGAATGACCGCCCGTATTTTGAAACCGGCTCCCCGTCCAGATACGTTCCGCTCAAGGCAAAATAAAAAGCGCCTATTCCGGCGCGATCAGATGCAAAGGCAAGTCCGTTGTGTCTTTGACCGAACGGATGACGATCCGCGAAACGGCAGTTTGCACCAGATCCATAGACAGGATCTGATCGCGCAGAAAATCATCATAAGTGTGCATGTCTGTGGTAACGATACGCAAGACATAATCCACCGCACCGGTGACCGTGGCACAACCCAGCACTTCGGGAAACTCTTTAACCGCCCCCTCAAACGCACGCAGGTTAGAGCGCGTTGGCCGGTCCAGCTTCACCGCCACATAGACCTCAAAATTCAATCCCAGAAGCTCGCGATCCAGTATTGTAACCTGACAGGAAATAATGCCGGTTTCTTCCAGCCGCTTGATCCGCCGCCAGCATGGAGAAGAGGAAAGCCCGACCTTGGTGGCAATATCCGCAACCGATAGCGAGGCATCACTTTGCACTAGCTTGAGTATTTTAGCATCAATGTCGTCAATTTCGCTGGTCACCGATTTTCCTCACCGGAAAGTTAAAAAAATATTTATGCATATAAATGCACTTTATAGAGGACAAATGCAATCATATTCGCCATAATGTGGGTGGAAATTGCCAAGCACCGCAGTAAAGGGGCATAAAACCCCTATGCACGATCAAACTCATGAGTAACTATATGACCCATGCGCCATCAAGCAACACAACCGGATTTACCGTTCCCGAACCCACGGCCCGGCCCGGCGACAAACCGGACTTTTCGGGCTTGGGTCTGGAGCAGGATATTCCTGTTTCGCGGCCTGATCCGAATTGCCCGGCCAAAGACACCCATATGCTGGCAAATGCTCTCATTGGGGTATTGAATAGCGAGCATCAGGCGCAAGAGCAATGGGATCCTGCATTATCGCCTAAAACCCTGCGCCAGGGTTTGCATGTAATGCTGAAAACGCGGGCTTATGATGACCGCATGCTAAAGCTGCAACGCCAGGGAAAAATTTCCTTTTATATGAAGGCCCTCGGCGAAGAGGCAGTGGCCTGCGCCGCCGGTATGGCGCTTCGTTTTGAAGACATGTTATTCCCTTCCTATCGCCAGCAAGGCCTTCTTTTTGCTCGCAACCGGGACATGGTGGCGATGATGACCCATTGCCTGTCCAATGCGAAAGACAATCTAAAGGGGCGGCAATTGCCCATCCATTACACCTGGAAAGAGGGTAATTTCTTCTCCATTTCRGGCAATYTGGGTACCCAGTTTCCCCAGGCTGTGGGATGGGCCATGGCCAGTGCCGCACGCGGCGAGGATACGGTGACCGCCTCTTGGGTTGGCGATGGCACCACGGCCGAAGGCGATTTTCATGGCGCCTGCACTCTGGCCAGCACCTATCAGGCACCGGTGATTCTCAATGTGGTCAATAATCAGTGGGCCATCTCTTCCTTTGCCGGTATTGCCGGAGGGCAAAATGCCACCTTTGCCGCCAAGGGTATCGGCTATGGCCTGGCCACCCTGCGCGTGGACGGCAATGATTTTCTGGCCGTTTATGCGGTGACGCAATGGGCAGCCGAGNGTGCCCGCGCCGGGCATGGAGCCACCCTGATCGAGCATGTAACCTATCGTGCAGATGCCCATTCCACTTCGGATGATCCTTCGCGGTATCGCCCCAAGGAAGAGGCCGAGGCCTGGCCACTGGGTGATCCGGTGGAGCGTCTGAAAAGCCATCTCATTGCCCTTGGGGAATGGGATGACGACCGCCATGAGGCCTTAACCGATGCGCTCTCCAGGGAAGTGCTGGCCTCGTACAAAAAGGCTGAGAGCTATGGCACTTTGCGCGATGGGCCGCTGTCCCCCGTGCCCAGCATGTTCGAGGATGTGTTCGCCCAGCAGCCTTGGCATTTACGGCGCCAGCGTCAGGATCTGGGGGTTTAATCATGAGCAAAACCGCACGCATGACCATGATCCAGGCGATCAATTCCGCCCATGATGTTCTGCTTGAGCGCGACGAGCGTATTTGCGCCTTTGGCGAAGATGCCGGTTATTTTGGCGGGGTGTTTGGCTGTACCCAGGGCTTGCAGGAAAAGTACGGGAAAACCCGTGTGTTTGACACGCCGATCAACGAAGCGGCCATTGTCGCCATGGCCATTGGCATGGCGGCCAACGGCATGCGGCCTATCGCGGAAATTCAGTTTGCCGACTATATTTTCCCGGGCTTTGACCAGATTGTCTCAGAACTCTCGCGCCTGCGTTATCGCACCGCCGGAGCGTTTACCGCGCCTTTGGTGCTGCGCACGCCGTGTGGTGGCGGTATTTATGGTGGTCAGACCCATTCGATGTCGCCGGAAGCATTCTTCACCCATATTCCCGGCATTGTCATCACCATGCCGTCCAACCCCTATGACGCCAAGGGCATGATGATCGCCGCCAGTGAAAGCGATGATCCGGTACTGATATTTGAGCCAAAGCGGCTGTATAATGGTCCCTTTGACGGCGACCCGCACAAACCGGCGCTCAGCTGGTCCCGTCATGAAAAAGGCGCGGTGCCCACCGGGCATTACACTGTCCCTCTGGGCAAGGCCGATATGGTGCGCGAGGGGGCCGCACTCACTGTGGTGGCCTATGGCACCATGGTGCATGTAGCGCTGGAATCGGCGCGCCTTGCAGGCATTGATGCCGAGGTGATCGATCTTCGCACGCTCATTCCCTATGACATGGAAACCATTGCCAAATCAGTGAACAAGACCGGGCGCTGTGTGATACTGCACGAAGCGCCGCGCACCTCGGGCTTTGGAGCCGAATTGGTGGCCCAAATCCAGGAAGAGTGTTTTTACGCGCTCGAAGCGCCGATAAAACGCGTCACCGGCTGGGACACCCCCTACCCCCACGCCCATGAATGGCAATATTTCCCGGGTCAGGCCCGTGTCATGCGCGCCCTAAAAGAAACGCTGGAGGCTTAAATGGGATTGCTGAGTATTAAACTGCCGGACGTTGGCGAAGGCGTGGTCGAGGCGGAAATCGTCGAATGGCACGTCAAAGCCGGGTCCAGTGTTTCCGAAGATGATAATCTTGTAGACATCATGACCGACAAGGCCACGGTGGAAATCCCCTCGCCGGTTCATGGCGTGGTAAAATCCATCACCGGCGATCCGGGCGATGTGCTGGCCGTTGGCACGGTAATCGTCACCATTGAAACCGATGGTGCCGGTGCTGTGGAAGAAGAAAGCCCCCCACACACTGAACTGTCACCGCAGGTCGAGCCTGATAAGCCAGAACCAGCGCCCACCCCAACGCCGCATCCTGAGCCTGCAAAAGGACGAGGCTGCGAAAGGTCCCTCGCCTCACCCGCCGTGCGCAAAGCCGCCTTAACGGCAGACATTGACCTTGCCAATGTGCCGGGAACCGGACCGGCCGGGCGCATCACCCATCAGGACTTAGAGGACTTTATAGCCGCCGGGGGCCGCCTTACCGCGCGCCCCGCAAGCCATACCGGCCGTGCCAAGCGCACCGGCACGACCACGCAGAAAATCATCGGCCTGCGCCGTAAAATCGCGCAAAATCTGGCCCATTCCAAACGCACCATTCCGCATTTTGCCTATGTCGAAGAGGTTGATATGGAAGCATTGGAGGCCTTGCGGGCGCATCTGAATGCGGCACGAAATGAAGACCAGCCCAAGCTGACGCTTTTGCCGTTTTTAAGCATGGCGCTGATCAAAGTATTGCCGGAATTTCCCAACGCCAATGCGCATTACGATAACGAAGCGGGCGTGGCCACCAAGTTTGAGGCCGTGCATATGGGTATTGCCACGGCAACGCCAAACGGCCTGATGGTGCCGGTGGTCAAACATGCCGAAGCCATGAACATCTGGACACTGGCATCCGAGATTACCCGGGTCTGCGCCGCCGCCCGCGACGGCAAGGGCACCAAAGACGAGCTAAGCGGCTCGACCATCACCATCACCTCATTGGGGGCGCTGGGCGGTATCGCCTCGACCCCGGTGATCAATGCCCCGGAAGTCGCCATTATTGGCGTTAACAAGCTGCAAATCCGGCCGGTCTGGCAGGATGGAGCCTTTGCGCCACGCAAAATGATGAACCTCTCGTCCAGCTTTGATCATCGCATTGTCGATGGTTATGACGCGGCGCTGATGATCCAGCAGGTCAAAACCACGCTGGAAAACCCTGCAACCCTGTTTATGTGAGCGTCTCTGTTATGAGCAAAACCAAACAAACTGATGTTCTCATCATTGGCGGTGGCCCAGCGGGCTATCCGTGTGCCATTCGCGCCGCACAATTGGGCCTAAACGTCATTCTGGTGGACAAAAGTGGCCTTGGCGGCACCTGCCTTAACCGGGGTTGTATCCCGTCCAAAGCGGTGATCCATGCGGCCAGCCGCTTTGCGGAACTATCCAATCATGCCGCCGCACCTGCCATGGGCATTAGCTGCACCAAGCCCAAAGTGGATATGAAGGCGCTGACCAGCTGGAAAAATGATCTGGTCGGTAAGCTGACCTCTGGCGTTGGCATGCTCTTGAAATCCGCAGGCGCAGAAGTGCTGAACGGCTGGGCGGAATTTTCCGACGCCAAAACCTGCACGGTGACGCTGAGCGATGGAAAAACCGTGCAAATCAGTGCAAAAAACGTGGTGCTGGCCACCGGCTCGGTGGAAGTAGAGTTGCCGTTTCTGCCCTTTTCTGATGAGCGTGTGATCTCGTCTACCGGCGCGTTGGAACTGGATAAACTGCCCAAAACCCTGGCTGTGGTGGGGGCTGGCTATATCGGGCTGGAACTGGGCATTGCCTTTGCCAAGCTGGGCGTCAAAGTCAGCTTTATCGAAGCACTGGACCAGATTTTGCCGCTTTATGATGTGGCCATGACCCGGCCCATTTCGCGCTGGCTAAAAACCCATGGGGTGGACATGCACCTCTCGTCAAAGGCCAAGGCGCTGACCAAAGCTGGCATTGAGTTTGAAGACAAAGACGGCAAGCTTCATGAAATTTCCGCCGAAAAAGTTCTGGTCGCCGTAGGGCGCAAGCCCGTAACCCAGGACTGGGGGCTGGAAACCATGGGCGTTGATATGGACGGGCCGTTTGTGCGCGTGGATGATCAGTGCGCCACCGCCATGCGCGGGGTTTATGCCATTGGCGATCTTACCGGCGAGCCGATGCTGGCTCACAAGGGCACGGCGCAGGGCGAAATGGTCGCCGAAATACTGGCCGGGCACCGGGCCCGCTTTGACCCGGTCGCCATCCCCGCCGTGTGCTTTACTGAGCCGGAAATCGTTGGCGTGGGCCTGACCCCGGACGAGGCCAAAGCGGCTGGTGAGGAGGTTATCACCGGCAAGTTTCCCTTGGCCGCTCTGGGCAAGGCGCTCTCCATGCAGGGTGGCAGTGATGGCGGCTTTGTGCGCGTCACGGCGCGCAAAAGCGACCATGTGATTTTGGGCATTCATGCGGTCGGCGCTCATGTGGCCGAGCTTTCAGGTGAGTTTGCGCTGGCACTGGAAATGGGAGCGCGTCTTGAGGACATTGCCGGTACCATTCACGTTCACCCGACGCTAAGCGAAGGCTTTGCCGAAAGCGCCATGGCCGCCCTTGGCCAGCCGCTGCATATCAAGGTTTGAGTGCTCATGTAGCCAAACGCTGGTATTTGTCATTCCGGTGCAAACCGGAATCCAGTAATGAAGCGCATCACTTAAAAGTACAGCAAACTGGATCCCGACTTTCGTCGGGATGACGGCGTGTTCCTTACCACGAAATTGCACAGCAAAATTGCTTGCGCAGACGCCAACGGGCGCGTATATCCCGCGTCTCAAATTACAGCATTGGTATGGCTGGGTAGCTCAGTTGGTTAGAGCGCAGGACTCATAATCCTGAGGTCGGGAGTTCAAATCTCCCCCCCGCCACCATTTGCAACACTTACATTAGTTAAAGATTACAATATATTATACGTATTTTGAGAAAACTCAAGCGCATAAGCGCATACAATTATAAATTCGTAAGTGCATATTAAGTGCAAAATTCCTCCAGTGGGTTGTCTTGAGCCGAAGGGGTACACCATTTTTTCTAGCTACAAATCTATTTGGCAACACCTGTGCTCATAACAGTGCGAGAAAACTCCAAAATCTGGACTACTATTTCAAATTTTTAGCACCTGCCCCCCCTATGGGAGAGGTATAATTATATTGAAAATAAATACATACCGCCATCTTGCTATTTAAATGCGGCAGTAGCCCCGGTTGCAGGTAATGATGCCCAAGCCTCAACCAGGAAAATTCCAGCTTTTCTTGCAAGTATCTATGCTGATGTGCAATTATGGTTTTCAGAGGAATACATAGTTAGGCTGGGAAATGGATTTAGCTTGGAAAAATAAGGGAAAAGTAGACTGGCTAGATGGCAAAAACTCAAGATTAGTGTTGTGCTTGGCGCAACACGATCTAAGGGTAATCAATCCCATTTCGAGTAAAAACTTCAAGATAATATGGCATAATAAAGAACTTATTATGGAAGCCTATAAGAACAAAATTTTCCACGCACCAGACCCTGCTAAGGGCATTCATTTGGGAAAAAAGGTTGCCAACCACGCTTTATGTGATTTTATAAAAGAGCTAAAATTTCAGTTTACTTTATGGAAGGATTATTCATTCTTTTTGTACGGAGATGGAAGTAAATCAAGAACGTTCTTAAGGACTCCAAAATATACAAAAAATAATGGACCCAGCACTAAATTTCTTGGTATTGGCATATATAAAACAACTCCAAAAGAAAGGTATGGATATATTTCTGTAGCGAATATGTTATTCGAATTTATTTACTTTATGAATATATTTATTCCATACAAAAGTAGAATTTTAAATATTTACAACACGAACGTAAATAGTGATGCTTTTGGGGAAACTGACCAAAGAAGTGCAATTAATGCACTTGCTAAATTTGTTGGCCCCCTCATTCCTGAAGCAAATAAATGGGGTAAAATATATGCTGCTGAAATGCTTTGCTTGTTTGCAAATAATTACACGATTGAAAATATAGGCACTATTGAGATAAAAAATAAGAAGGATGGCCTTGCGTACGAAAAAGAATGTGAAGCGCGCTTGTTGAGTGCAGACTACAACGTAACAAGCACTCCTCGTACAGGTGATTTTGGAGCTGATCTCGTTGTAGAAAAAGATGATCTAATTTTTGTAATACAGTGTAAAAATGTATCAAGGTCTGTTGGAGTAAAAGCTGTTCAGGAAGCTGTGGCCAGCCGCCGTCATTATAATGCGGATTATAGTGTTGTCACCACAGAGGCCCCATTCACTAGCGCTGCAATAGAATTAGCCTCCACTAATGATGTTATTTTGTCAAACTTAAATCGAATAGTAGATATTATTTCTTATTCATAAAGTTTGTTTTATTTAGTGCCCTGAAAATGGGATGGGCAAGTACACCCATCCCTCATTTTCATACTTCAAATGCCATGTAGGTGAGGCCTTCTTGTTGGGCAATTTTTAATACCGAGCTCCGCTTACAATTTTCACACTTAAAGCTAATTTTTAATCCATTGCGCTTCCCACTAGGGTTGCCAGACAGATCATGATCCGAACTCATCTTGCCCTCGGAAATTGTAATATGGGTCTCTTGTTTATTCCCTTCATGGTGGTCAAAAACTTCAATCGTCTCGTGGGCCATATATTCATTGGCACAAATAGGGCAGAGGAGATAATCTCCAGCATCAGTTATCACATGAGGGGAGCGCTCTTTATTCTTATATTTTTCAACAGCATTTTCTATCATTTGACGGCTCCATTAAACGAAAAATCTGGAATATATGACCGTCTTTTTCGTTTCCATTTTGGCTGCTTGTAGACCCCGGTTTTAATGAGATAATCAATCAGCTTTTCACATTCACCTTTTGACATGTCCAAGGCATTTTTAAACTTTCTACCAATCCACTCCTGGTAAATTTCCCAAGGCTCCTTGTCTTCAAGCCAGGCCATGATACTGGCGATGGAAAAATATCTCCGATTGCCTCGCCAGTGGCCTTTGGGTTCAGATTGTGGGCCTTGTTTTCTGATTTGCCAGTTCGCAATCGTTTGCAAATGGACCCCTAGCATATCAGCCAATTCAAGGCTGCTGACAACAAGCCACGGGAACGGGTTTTTAATTCCCCATTCTCCAAGCCGAGTCAGGAATGACTGACTGTCTAGGCTGTTTTTAAGTTTTAATTCCATGTTTGCCATAGTCTTCATATTCTCTCTCCTTTCTTTTGAGAAAATTCTAAAACAGGGTAGTCAGACAGACACGTGCCCGCCTCTGTTGGTTGAACCAAGCCGATGGTAAATTCTTTGGTGTATTCTGCCCGGATTGCTTCATTTGAAGCAGCTTGCCATTTTTCCACATTCCTGATGGCCCAAAGGGAATACCGTGGCCCGTTGATCCTCACTTGCCCCAGTCTCTTGGCTCCAAGGTTTAATAGCGTTTCTTTGAGATTACTGGTTTCCAAAGACCTGTCAGAGATGCCCGGCGCTAGGGTCAAACTCTGCCTAATAGTATCCAGAGTGATGATGTCTTTTTGAAAAGGTATTTCCCGGCTTTCGATGAGGTCCTTAATCGCTGAATGAGAAGGTTTGGTAGAGAGCTCTATCAATTCCCTCTTGTGCTCTGTCATTGGGGGAGCCGCATTAGGGCTAAACTTGGCCAAATCCCGATTTTCCAGATGAAACAGGAATGCACCAATTTCCGCCTCAGTTTTGCAGAACAATTGATCGTAATATTCGCTCGGCTTACATTTTACCGGTGTATGATAAACATGAAAGCGCCGGTCAGTTTCTTCTAATAAGATTGGTTTTCGGTGGTTGGAAAATGCCAAAAATGCGTATGGGGTTCTAGCTGAATATTGAGCTACATGCTTCTCGTTTGCCGTAATGAATGGCTCACTCAGATAACGCTTGAGCTCATTATACGCTTCCAGTCGGCCACTCGCCATCAACTCTTCAATGACAACAACCTGTATGTTCAAGAGGTGGGCATTAAAACTGCCATGCCACTCCCCTGTGTCCATCAAACCGACATTTGCAGGCCCTAACAGGTGTGACAGGAGGGTTTTAAAATAGCTCTTTCCTGTTCCCTGTCCCCCAATGAGCAGCAAGCAGTGTTTGATTTTCATTGTTGGTAATTGGATCAAGCTTGCAAAATAATTGAGCCAGTGATTTCTGACCGCCTCGTCAGGAAAAATGTAATCAAAGTGATTGAGGATCGTGGAGCAATCACCTTCTGCACTTCTGATTTTTGGTGACGCCCAAACATTCAAATTTAGACCATTATCGTTTTGGCCAAAGCGAGGACCGCCAGGAATGTAATCTTTGGCTTCAAACTTGCAGGCATATTTCGAGGACAAGAACGAATGTGCCGGGCGGCCCAGATCGGCCAAGTGCTCGTTGTTAAATTGCTTCTCTATTCGACTTTTCATGCCCCCACCTCGCAAAACTGAGAAGTTGAGACGCAATAAGCGTAGCTGCCAAGAAGCTTGGCTAAAGGTTCGTCAACATAGCCCAATACAATCGGGCTTTTCATTTTCTCTGAATAATACAAGGGGCATGACAAGCAGCCCCCAAAGCCTAAACCTTCAGCAATATAAGCGCACGTTGCTGGGCCAGCGGCGTTCAATGATTGGTCAATTTTACCCTCTGTTTCCTCTTTTGAATATTTTGGGTGTGGCTGTGAGGTTTCATGGCAAATATCAGCACCATTATCACACAGAGCAATAATGCTAATCATGCGATACCAGTGCGGTTCGGGAAGGCTCTCTGCATTATCCACACAATGTAGGATGAATTTGCAACCTGCCCTGATTGGTAAAAATTGTGGTTTTGAATCTGATTTTTTATGATTTTGATCACAGTAGTCCAGATCAGGTGATGGTGCTTCAGCAACACAATCAGCTAGCAGGTGTGACATGAGCGTTTCAAAGCTGTAACGCTCACCTGAATGCTCCAGCATTTTAACCGGTTTAGGTGGGGAGCTTTTATAATTAAACGTCCCAGGCACCCTGACAATACGGGCTAGATCGCCCACATTATCAAAGTGAAACCCGCTTTTTTTCCCTTCTTGGATGATAAACTGGTTGATGCCCTTTGAGAGTTTCTCAGCCCGATTTCGACTCGTATCGTCAGTAATCATAAACGGCGTATCAAACAGCCAGTACACATGCAGACCGTTGCCCGTATGCACGATCATTGACGGTTGGGGGAGGGTTAGCCCTTTAATCCATTCCAGAGCCTGCTCTTTTGTCTCTGGTAACTTGGTTTCGGAATGCGCCTGATCGCCCTTGATATCTATATCGACAACAACCGCTGGCAAAGCGCATACATCGGATCGGGAAGCCCTTTGTGTTCCCGTTTTTGGAGTGACGCCAGGACATAGGCCTATATAGATATTTTGACCTCTAGTTTCCTTTACGTCTGAAACGAGCCGATCAAGGTCTTTAGCATCATACCAAGAGCTCTTCATTGCTGGTATAACGAATGCGCATAGAAACCCTTCAGGGTCAGTTGGCCACAGGGCCTGTATGAAATTTTGTGTTTGCATATAAATATCTCCTTTGTCTATGCAAATCTAAAAAACTTGGCCGTTCAGCATGCGTAATAATGCATACCAAAAGAACAATTTGAACTTACTTACGTATTTGCATAGCTATTAGAGCGCATGTCATAAACGTATTTAAATCACCGGCATCATTACCACCAATAATTATTGTAATGTATAGCACTTTTTTTGAAACTTTACAAGTACTATACTTGTACGTTCTGGACATAAGAATCCTAGAAACAGAATTCAAGACCTACTGATAAGTATTTCACACAATTGTTTTGTCTCTATGGAGCTTAAGGCTAAGAGCTGCGCCGGTCTACGAGAAAAGAGTTAGTGAAAATGCCATGACGCGCCTAAACCTAGCCCTGTATCCAACACTTGTTCAGGCCGCTTCCAGCAAGGAAATGGTAATGCCTCAGGATCGCACGCTCTTGGCGAAACACCTGCTTGCAGACAAGGCCTGTGATGCCGATAACTAGCGTGCTAGGCTTTTGCGACAAAACATCTGTTGCCCTGCGTTTCCTAACACAAGAATAACCTTAAAATTCCCCATTCCTTTGCTACCGCTCGACAGAAAGGCGGCAACGTCGTTGAAAGAATGTATGGCCACTTTGCCAAAAATGGACTTTTGAAATAGGCTTTGAAAATCATTAAGTTTCATGCGCATTAAATTTTGCGAGGCCTGCTATGAATAAATTTTCATTTATTGTTTTTGCATTTCTATCAATATTTACATTGCAAAGCTGTAAAAATTCAGAAGAGAAAGCAAATGAACTATTCGTTGAGACACAAAAGGACCTGTTGGAGGTTGAAAGCCTACCGCCTTTGAAGGCCTTCAATACGTTGAAAAAAGTAAAACACAACATAAACACTATTATCAGAAAATACCCCTCCTCCTCGTTAGCTGTAAAATTGTCTTCTGGACAGAAGGTTGGAGAAATCTCACTTATTGCTGTTAACCAAAAAGTGGCCTTAGCAGAAAGTAAAGCTAACGAATTGTTATGCTTTTCAAAACCATCAGTTGAATGCCTAATCAGAATTTTAAATAATAATATAAACAATTCTAATAGTGATGAAATCATAGCTAATTTTATAAAATTGCTGATTTTTTCTGAACGTAAAAAAGATGCTTTTATATATGCAAATAATATAAATGATAATGACCTACACTTAATTGCTCTAAGTAATATTGCTAGCGCTCAAGTTGAGGTAGGTAATTTCAACAACGCTATAGAGACTTTATCTATAATTGATACACCCTCTGAATCTGACAATATATTTTTGGCTATTGCATTAAAGCAAGTTGTTAATGGAAATACAAATTCTGCCTTAGAATTTTTTGATAAAATTAAAGATCCATATACTCGCATCACTGCACTTGTGAGCATTGCTTTAGCACAAGAACAATCTGGTGAAGAATTCAAAAGTTTGGATACAATTAGCAAATCTTTAAATATTGTGAAAAATATAGACACTAATTTTTTTCGTTCCTATGCACTTATTAGCATTGCTTTAGCACAAAATAAATCTGGAAATAGAAGCGCGAGCATAGCTACATTCAAAGAAGCATTAAAAGCTGCGAAGAGCATTGGTTACGCGAGAAATCGCCAATTTGCATTCTTAAAAATAGCTAAGGGTCAATTGATAGTTGGAAACAAAGCAGCAAGCGTTAAAGCTTATAAAGAAGCTATTTTGATAGACGGGTTATATACTAGAGCGTCCATTGCAGTGGAAATGGCTAAGTCTGGCTTGTTAGAAGAATCCCTAGTCCAGTTAAGTAACTTAAAGGCCAAACAAATGGGGCGTGTTGCACAACTTATGGATGCAGGAGAGCGCACTATATCGCTTGCCAGCATTGCCGTGATCATGGCCGAGTCTGGACATTTTAAGAAGGTATTGGAAATAGCAAAAGGCATGTCAAATGAAATAATCTTAGGTCCATCTTATAGGTTTATTGCTTTACAGTCCATTGCCGAAGCCTTAGCAAAAGCCGGTTTAGACAAGGAAGCCAAAATAGTAGTGAAGAGTGGACAAAACCACTCATTACGTGCCTCTTTGCATGAGAGTGTTGCCATTGCACAAACTCAAGCACTTGCCGAAAGGCAGGCCAATAATGGGCTTTTCAAAGATGCTTTACTTATTGCTAATAGCATAAGAGACGAGGCCAAACGTAGTTCTACAATTTCAAAAATTGCGATAATACAGGCAGATGCTGGTTTGTTTTCCAAGGCATTATCAACAGTGGATATCCTGAGCGATGGAGACTACCGATACTACCGTAACCCTATTTTGAAAGTCATTATTACAGAACAAATCAAAGCTGGATCATTTAAATCTGCCATAGATACTGCAAAAATGATTGAATATTATAATGATTACAATTTAGCTCTGATAGACATTGCTGCGGGCATGGAGAGTCTCAAAGAAGGTGAGGTAAAAAAATGATCGGACAGAGCAACAGCATATTCCTATCTAATCAAATAATACACTATCAAATGCTGAGAATAAACAGCCAGGTTAAGGGCAGTCTTCAAGACTGAGACATTCAACAACCAAAACAGCACATTTTAATCCAACAGAGAGACCGCCTCAGCCTTATGCCCCGCTGAAAGGTGTGCATAGCGCAAAGTCATTTCATAGCTTGAATGGCCTAAAAGCTCTCGTATTGTATTCAGGTCCACCCCGGCCATTGCCAGTCTTGAGGCAAAATGATGCCGTAAATCGTGCCAACGAAAATTATTGATTTCCGCTCTTTCTAACAACAACTTCCATGCCTTTTTAGGATCAGCAAAAGGTTTTCCATTTTTATGTGCAAACACATAATTGGTAGAACCAGCACTTTGTTGTTTCCATTTGGTCAGAACCGACATGGCCTCTTTGTTTAATGGGATATGCCTTGTCTTTCTGCTCTTTGCATTAGCGCCTTCAATGGTGATCTGTCTCAAATCAAAGTCTACATGGTGCCATTTCAGGGATAATAACTCCCCCTTGCGGACACCCGTATTCATCGATAACAAAACCATTGGTTTAAGGTGATCAACATACATTTCGTCAGTTAGGTCTGGGAATAATGGCTTGTTCCGTATTTTGCGCCATTGATTGCCGCTTAACCTGGTTTCTCGTTTAACCACTTCCCGATGATCTAATGCTTTTCTAAGCCTGTCTTCTTCTGCCTCTGACAGGTAGCGAACCTTGAAGTTTTTGGTTGTCCTAATCGGCTTCATCTTTCTTAAGGGGTGCTCTTTGATAAAACCCCATTCCTCTGCCTTGGTAAGAGAAGCCCTTAAATACGCAAAACAACGGTTAGCTGTATGGGGGGAATTTCCCTTTACCACCTTTGCAAGACGCCACTTCTCAACTTCCTGCGGCGTGATATCTGTCAGGCGCTTGTTCAGGAAATACGCACAATCCACCAATAAGCGTCGTTTTGTCCCTCTGGCTGATTTGTGATTGATATCTACCCACTTAAAATAACGCTCTTCCAGGAAATCCTTATAGGTGCGTATTTTCCTCGCCTGCCTTAATCTGGCAGCAGGGTCATCGCCCTGGAGATAGGAGGTTATTACTTTTCTCGCCTGAACTCTTGCTAATTTCAGATTATATCTGTCATGGGTCCCTATTTTTACCCGTGCCCCCCGTCGATATTCACAATAATAGGTCTTTCGGCCACTTGGCTGGATGCGAATAAGAAATCCTGTGAGCTTGGTATCACGAATTTCATACGGCTTGGATTGGTTTGAGGCCTTATCTACGACGGATTGGGTTAAATTCATTTTCATTGCAACATGCTCGCTCGTAAGTGCAATGTAAGTGCAAAATGGTGCCAATTTAGCACGCGGGCGCGTATATCCCGCGACCTGAAGAAGCGCATTGGTATGGCTGGGTAGCTCAGTTGGTTAGAGCGCAGGACTCATAATCCTGAGGTCGGGAGTTCAAATCTCCCCCCCGCCACCATTTCCCTGATCT
>NVVU01000028.1 GCA_002733485.1 Robiginitomaculum sp. | reverse complement strand
ACAGCCGTAATAATTGGCGACTTTCAGACCTTTAAGGCCGCCTTTGATCTTGGCTTTCAGCTCTTCTTCGCCATARCCAAACTTGATCCAGTCGAGCGCGTGGATGGTYTCCACCTGCCCGGCTTCATASGCMGGATGATCKGCYTTGGCAGARATTTTYTCRACRACCTCGCGRGAYTTTTCCTTATTGGCRATRTCRTATTCAGCTTTTTTGAGGTTGTGATAACAGCCATTACACGGTGCCATAACCACGTCCTGCCCCATATTATTATGGGCCAAAGACATCACACGGGAAGATAGATAGGTCTGGATTTCAGGGTCAACATTCTTTACCTCCATCGCCCCACAGCAATTCCAGTTTTCGATATCAAMCAGTTCCAGGTCCAGTTTTTTGGCAATGGCCCGGGTGGAGGTATTATAGGGCTGYGCCGTACCTTCCAGCGCACAGCCGTGGTAATARGCAACYTTTTTGTATTTTTCTTTGCGTTCGGACATYGGTTTATCCTTTATTTGATGGGGTCCAGGCCWAGGGCGGCGCGTTCAGCAGCCTTTTCCTCGGCAATATGTTCTTCGATGGCGGCGCGGGCTTTGCCCCAGCCTTTAGTCTTGGGCTGAAACAGGGTCGCCCAGCCCATRCCGATGAGAAATTTGATCGGCAGGTTGGTGATCATTTTCTTGACCATTTCAATCAACCAGTCCTGCACCAGCGGTTGTTTGGAATTCTTGAGGAAGTTTTTCAAAATCCTGCCGTCTTCAATCTTGCCCGTCTGCACCACCTGGCGGGTAAATTCCTCATCAAAAATCGTCGAATTGGAAGGTGCCGTATGCTCTTTCATCTCCAGCCAGTGCGCCGTGGCTTTCATCACCCCTTCTGGAAACACATCGCGCGGACAGGCATAGGTGCACTTGTTGCACGAAACGCATTGCCAGATAATCTCCTTGTCCCGCAATAGCTCATCTTCCATGCCCATGCGAATCAGGTAAATCCAGTAGCGCGGGTTAAATTCCGGGTTGATGGCATTGACCGTACAGGCATTGGTGCACGAGCCACATTGCCAGCACCGATGGATATATTCACCGCCGGGCAACGCCGCAATTTCTTCCTGTAATTGSTCGTTATAATCGGTGACCACCCGGGTTTCGATAAACGTGCTCCAATGGCCGGAAACATCGATGCCATCGATAACCAGATTATCGTGGGTTTTAATGTTTTCCGGGCGGATCAGGTGTTTTTCATGAATGGCCATAGGTTCACTCAGTTTTGTTCAAGAAGGTTGGCGTCTTCCAGCACGAAAGCCGTGCCATCAATAGATTTCAGCCGGGTTTTATTGGTTTTTGCTTTAATCCCGTCCAGCCCCAGAAGGCGGCGAGTATATTCCATCGGGTCTTGCGGCGAGGAAAAGTCAGTACGCAAATATGACCCACCCTGCGCACAAATATAATCGGCGTAGATTTGAGCACACAAAAGGTCGATATAGCTCAGCACGTCACGAAAAATACCGTTTTCCGTTAAATACTGGCTGAGTTCTTCGCGAAGGGTAATAAAGGTAAGATAGGTATCCGGGACATCCAGGGTCATATGATCAATTTGATCATCGAACCATACTTCACGCAAAAATCCGGTATTGGCATTGACGTCCCACATCCAGCGGATCATCAACGGATAGCGTTCCGGGTCCACATTATGCAGAATTTCTGCAGCCAGATCGCGCACCCAGCGGTGTTTTTTATCCACAGGAAAGGCCAGACAAAACGCGTTTATGCGCGTATCGGCAGTTGAGGTATCTTCGCGCCCATCCAGCAATGCGCCAACGGCCGTTTTCAAAGCGCCAAATTTATCCGGCTCCAGATAGGGTGCAACCCGCCGCCTCACCGTCGACATAAACACACATAGACTGCCAAAGGTTTCCGCCGTCATGGTTTCATGCGCATTATCAAGTAGCGCTTCCTTAAACAGCGTGCTTTTCAGCTTGAGTGCCTCAATATAGCGCTCAATCCCGCCCATAGGTTCACATCCTGCAATGGCCTGTTGCAAGGCTTGTTGCAAAATTGGCCCGGACAGGTGTAATTGCGGGCGTGCTTCGCCCGCCGCCTTAGCGGCATCCTTTTTTGATTTGTTTAAAAAGGATAACACCAGATATTACTCCACCGCCGCCATTTGGCCATTGGCAATGGCCAGCGCACTAAACGCGGCGGCCTGCCCCTGGGCAATGGAATCATCAATGGTTTCCGGACCCGTGGCTGAACCCGCGACAAACACGCCCTCGCGAGAGCTAGCCCCCATACCCCCGTATGATGAAGCGCGATCAATAAAGCCATTGGGTTCCAGATCGACATCAAAAATCGACGAGATCAGCATATTATCCACATTGGGGTCCATGCCGATGGCGTGCACCACCAGATCAAACGGAATGGTGATCGGGCGTTTGACCAGTGTGTCTTCGCCTTTGACAATGATTTTGTCACCATCCGAGGTGACCTCGGCGATCCGCGCCTTAATGTATTTGACTTTGAATTCTTCCTGGCTTTTCCAGTAATATTTGCTTTCCATAAGGCCAAAGGTACGGATGTCCATATAATAGATATAAACATGGCAGTCCGGCAGTTCCTCGCGGATTTCCATAGCGAGGTTAGCCGATACGGTGCAACAGATTTTGGAACACCATTCACGGCCGATTTGGCGGTCACGAGAGCCAACGCAAAGCAAAATAGCAACTCGTTTGGGTTTTTCACCATTGGACGGGCGGCGCACCCCCTGCCCTGATGAAATCATCTGTTCTACTTGTGTGGTAGTCACCACATCTTCATAGGTGCCAAAACCCCATTCGGGCTTATTGATAGAATCGAAGTGCGTAAAGCCAGTGCACAAAACGGCAGAGGCAACGCTGTTGCCCTTGCCCTCTGAGTATTTCACCGAAAAATTGCCAGCCTTGCCGGAAAACTCTGACACCGTGATGCCGGTTTTAACCGTGATCAGCTTGTTGCCGGTCACCCGGTCAACCATGCCGCCAATAGCGTCCTTAGCCCATTCCCCAGAGGGAACCAGCTTGGCATAGCCAGAATGGATCGGTGTGCCGCCAAGGCTGTCCTTCTTCTCTACAATGATGCATTTTTGGCCAACGCTGGCCAGAGAATGTGCAGCCGCCAGCCCCGCCGGGCCGCCACCTACGATCAAGATCGGTTTAGTATTCATGTGATCTGCTCTTGTTTCTTAAAGCCAGGCCCGCCGGTGATGCGCCGACGCGGGTCGTAAAGGTTTTCCTGTTCTCCGCCGGCTTCGATCTGTTTCAGATAACCTTCAAAGTCGGCCTTTTTAGCCTGCCAGTCGATACCGAGCTTTTCAAACAATTTTTCGGTAGAGGAAGCATGCCAATGCGACTGCACGATCTTGTAAGGGTGCGCCCCGCAAACCAGCGCCGCAAATTGTACATCAGCAATTACCGGCAGGTCATAGTTTTTGCCCTCGGCCTGCCCAATCCACTGGTTTTTATCCAGTGTGGTGATGCAACCGGTGTCATGGCCGATCATCACATCAGAATTGGCCTCTTCTACGGCCACCTTAATCTTGCGATCAATGGCGAAAGAACGGGTAAACTCGCGCTCGGAAATGATATGGCGAAAGCCAAAGCCACAGCAATCATACCAGGTTGAATAATCAATCACCTGGGCGCCCATGGCCTCGATAATGCCGGTGGAAACCGCCACTCGGTCGCCGTTCAGTACATCATCATCATAAATCACGTCCTGGGGCACCATTTTATATACATGGCAGGCCGGGTGAATGGTGGCGCGAATGCTTGAACAATCAATGACCTGATGCTCTTTAATGCGGTGGCGCATCACATGGGCCCATTCGGAATAATGCACCACTTCTTCAGGGATCAATAGCTTGCCATCAATCAGGCGATCTAGCTTGCCCAGGATTTTCTTGACCCGATCGCGCAACTCCGCAGAGAGCAGCAAATACTCGCGCACCTCCTTGTAATTACCAAAAGAGGTGCCGCAATGGACCAGCGGATAATAATACCCCTCTGGCTTGCCTTCAGCCTTGGCCGAAACATAGGCCTGATGAAAATTACGCAAAAATACGGCCGCCAGGCTTTCAATATTGCCAATGCCCGAGCCATGGTAATTCCAAGCGGTGCAGGAGGTCTGATCGGTTTCATCCAGATACCGGACATCCAGCATGTTCATCAGCCAAAGAAGCGATGCCGGGTACCCCGGAATATTGCCGCACTGTCCGCATGATTTATGGTGCCATAATTGCTGGGTGGGGATTTTCTTGTCCCAGCCATAAAGCGTCTTGGCCATCACCGGCTCGTGTTCGTCGGTAACCCGGTGCACAACAATCTCGCCGTCTTTTTCAAGCTCCCACATGGTATCGCGGATGTCATGGACGCGGGTCTTATTGGTCAGCATGGAGCGCTTGTCGATTTTTTGTTCGATCCACGCCGTCGCAACCAGCGCATCCTCTTTTGAGAGGTCCGAATCGCGCCATTCGGACCCGTGTCCGGTAAAGCGTTCGCCATTATTACTGTCTTTGGTGGCCATATTGGTCTCCTTATCGGGTTTGACAATCAGTCTTCATCTTCCTGTTCGTCTTTCCATTCGTCCCAGTCCTCACGCTTCTCGTCCATAATGTCGAGGATCACGTCGAACAGGTTTTCATCTATGGTTTCCAGCTGGTCCAAAACCCCGGTTTCTTCCCAGATGGTATAAAGCTCCACAGACGTCTTCAAATTCACTTCCCAGGCCGTTTCTGTGGTGTTCAGGGTCGGCATCGGGATGGCTTTGCGCAATAGTTTCAGCGGCGCATCAACCTTGGAAATATTGGGTCCCCAGTCGGCAAAGTGTTCAGGATTGATCATATCTGGCGAGAGCTGATTACCCGTGGAAATCAGCTTCAACATCACGCGGGAAAACGGGCGCAGCACATTCTTGGCGCTTTCCATGCCGTGCTTAATGGCTGTTTCCCGCATAATCATAATCAGGCCACCGGGCGAATTGCCAAACGGACAGCGCGCCGCACAGGTATAACATTGCGCGCAGGCCCAGATTTTTTCCTGCATGGCATCGTAAATACCGTCCAGGTTTTCAGTCCATAAAAGCTGGACGATTTCGCGGGGGGAAAAGTCGTAATAGTGTGCTGCGGGACAGGTTGCCGTGCAAATGCCGCAATTCAGACAACCGTTTAACTCATAATCAAAGCGCAAGTCTGACTGGATATCGGTAAATATTTCTTCCAGCTTTTCCTGCGAAACGACGGATTCATCGGCAAACGGATCACCTATAAATTCCTGAACGCGGGTGCTGGCGGGATGCGACATGGCGTCTTCCTCTAATGATCAGGCTTAATAGGTCAGGACTTTGACGTCTTCTTCCATCACCTCTTCAATGAGGTAGGCCCCGCCAACAATGCCTTCGCATTCGGGGATCAGATCGTCCGTCGTCATATCGAAAAGGTCGAGATTGGGAGAGCAGCAGAAAAACTTCACGCCGGCTTCATGGGCGTCCTGAATGAAGGAATAGACACTCTTGGGAGAGCCTTCCTTGACGAACATTTTTTCGGCTTCGCCTTTTTTCATCAACCGGCCAGCGGTGGCGGTGCAAATCACTTCAACCTCATATTCCATGGCTGCGGCCACGGTGGCCTGAAATATAGGGGCGCCCAATTCCTCGCCATTGCGTGGATCGGTATTGGCCATAATGATCATCAGCTTGTCAGCCATTCGTCTTCTCTCCCTCCGGCGGCCCGCTTGGCGTGACCTGATTTGGGCGGTGCACTTGGGATTTCTCCACTGTGTCACTTTGCCTCATTTCAGGTAGAATATTAGAATRTGCTAATGAATGCAAGCGAGATTTTACATCTTTTTGGAGACCCCCTACTTGTTATATTGTTTTTCAGCGCAGTAGCCTATCTACCTCATCCAGCCGGTCATCTGGATAAGCCCCGTCATAATCGGAACCAGGGCGTCTTCGATCTCTGTTTTCATGCCACGTAAATTGGCAAAGGCCTCTTTGGTGTCACCCTCGGGTCCCTCTTCAAACTCCATGATCAGATCTTCGGCCATGGCCAATTTAAAGCCCGGATGCCCGGCAAAACCAAAGGCATTGTCACCAATTTGGAAAAGGGCGGCATGCCCTTCATCATCCTTGGCCAATATTTTTGCATAGGCCGGTGGTACCGGGCGGTCACGCATATAGATAACGTTAGGAAAGGCTTTGGGCAGATAACCATTCAGAGCCTTATCATCCATGCGATGCGCCAGCCCGGCCTTAAAGAGCAAGGGCGTACTTTGCACTTCGCCATCAGCGGCCAGGCTGAGGATTTGCGCCCCCAGACCAAAGGCCATAATTGGCACCCCGGTCATCAGCGCGGCCCGGGTCAGCGTGATCTCATCTTCCAGTGTGGGTACATCGCGCCCCCCTGCACTGCCCCATGGACCACCACCCAACAGCACCAGACCATCGCCAATGGTATTAATGTCTGGAGGTTTGCCTTTTTCAGTAAAGGGCCGCGCATAATTAAAGCGGATGCGGCGCCCCTCCAGATGGTCCTCCATCAAGCCAAGATATTCCGCTGACGTATGCTGGATGACGGAGAGATATTTCATGAAAATTGCAAACCTCTTGCAGTGTTGGAAACATGCTGTCAGACTGTATATTAGAAAATCCGCATATTGACCACACCTGTGAGGGCAACAGATGAATTGGCAACACCGCGTAACACAGATTGAAGCCCTAGAAGATGCAGAGCTAGATCATGATCTTATTACTGCGTTCGAGCAAAATGCAGCGCATTCACTGGAACGCCCGATCCGGTTTTCCACGCCCACCTTCAAAGAATATGAGTCGAATGAGCTTTCGGGTTGTGGCAAAAACTCGTTTCCTGCTTTTTCCATAACCGCTGGTGGCTGTGCCCTGAATTGCGATCATTGCCAGAAAAAAATTCTGGAGCCGATGATCCCGGCGGTTAAACCCGAGCATCTGGACAGGCAAGTGCGCGACATGGTTGTGCTGCAAAACCTGCAAGGTTTTTTGCTTTCCGGTGGTTCGAACAAACGCAATGAAATTAAATACGAACGCTATTTGCCCGTCGTGGAAAAGCTGAAAGCCGACTTTCCACATCTTCAGATTGCCATCCATACGGCCCTTCTGGATGAGGCCGCCGCCAAACGTATGGAATCCGCCGGGGTCGATTCGGCGATGATGGACGTGATCGGCGCGCAGGAAACGATCGAACAGGTCTATAAACTCGACCGCCCCGTAGCCGATTTTGAGGCCACGCTGGCTGCGCTCACCTCCACCCGGCTGAAAGTCACGCCGCATATTGTGGTGGGCCTGCATTACGGTGAGATTCTGGGCGAGGAAAACGCTCTGGATATTGTCAGCCGCTATGACGTGCACGCCTTGGTGCTGGTGGTGATCATGCCATTTTATGCCAAGCCCGGCACGTTTAAAACGCCCTCCACCTCTGATGTAGGGCGCATTTTTCTTAAGGCCCGTCAGCGCCTTCCCGATCGCCAGGTTTTGCTGGGTTGCGCCCGCCCGCCGGGCATGCACAAACGCATCACCGATGCTTATGCAGTGATGGCGGGCCTTGATGGCATTGCCTTTCCCGCTGATGGCGCTGTGGCGGTCTCGAATGCCATTGGCCGCCCCTACCATCAGGAGCACGCCTGTTGCGCTATTAAAATTGGTGGCAGCGAATCGGCGCAAGTTTCGGCGACCTGTGCGGCCTGATGATATTGACTCCTGACATATATGTCATTGGCCTTGGCCCCGGCGGGGCCTGCGCCGCTTATGAAGCCGCAAAAAATAGTTTCTTAACCATAGGGGTTGAACGTAAAAAAATACCCGGCACACCTGTGCAATGCGCTGAATTTATCCCAGCCCTCATGGGAAATATGGTGAATAACTTGCGCGCTACTTGCGTGCAGAACATCACGTCCATGCATACACAGGTTGAATCATCACCCGCCGATATCATAGCCGACTTTCCGGGGCGAATGATCGATCGTGCCGCCTTTGATACTGCCCTGGCGCAAGAAGCACAAAACGCCGGCGTACAATGCCATTACGGGCAAAGCGTACGTCATATAAACCATGACGGCGCCATCTCCCTGGCCAATGGAACCAAAATCAAACCCAAAGTGATCATTGGCGCAGACGGCCCCCACTCGCTAGCTGGCAAGGCCATTGGCTCCATCAATAACGAAATATTGGAAACCCGCCAGATCAGCATTCCCTTGCTTAAACCCTTTAAGTCAACAGACATTTTTTTAAAAGCCGACATTCGTGGCGGTTATGCCTGGCTGTTTCCAAAAGGTAAAACAGCCAATCTAGGAGTTGGAATTGTCGCCAGTGATAAAGCTCGCCTGAAACCCATTTTAGATACCATCCACAAATCATTGGTTGATGAGGGCCGTGTTGGGGCAAAAACCCTGAGCCATACCGGCGGTGCCATACCGGCGGGCGGCATGGTAATGCCCCATGGCATGTTGGGCGAAACTCTGGTTTTACTAATCGGCGATGCGGCCGGGCTAACCAACCCGGTCACCGGGGCCGGCATCAACGCCGCCGTCATCTCGGGTCGCTTGGCCGGTGAAGCCGCCGCAGACTGGTTGCAGGGCGATGATGATGCGCCAAAGCATTACCATGAGGATTTGACCGACCTTTTTGGCGCATCGCTGCGCCGGGCGCTGGACCGCCGCCGCGCCCTTTTGCAAAACTATGACAATAACAACACCCCCACGCCCGATGACCTTCGGGCCAGCTGGATTGCCTATTCTGAATACTGGGCCGCATGAGGAGCTATAGACTATGACCTGTTTGAAACCTGAAAATACCGGGCCCGCTGACTCCGGCCCCAATGGTCTGGATTTTAATCCTTTTGACGTGATGGAGCCCCGCACCCCAACCATGCCCCCAAAGGAGGCTCGCAATGGCGGTCGGGTGAAGGCCGCCGATGCCCGTCCCGAAGGCCTTTATCTACCGAACAATAATATCCAGACGCCCAATATGACGTCGCCGGAATACGTACAACTTTCCACGGCGGCGGCGATCACGCTGGGCATTATGCCGGGCATGATGCATCGTTGCGGCTGTACACGCTGTTTGAACATCCTGCTGACCTATCCCGAAGGTTGCCGCGCAAATTGCGCCTATTGCGGGCTGGCGCGCCACCGCGAGGCCGACCGCGACTATGCGGATCGTAATTTCATTCGTGTTGACTGGCCCAGTGTCCCCATGGCCAAGATTGCCCAGATCGTTGGCGAAGACCCCGAGGCCAGCCCGTTTCACCGCATGTGCATATCCATGATCACCCACCCGCGTYCCGATGAAGATACGGTCAGYATYCTGAAAACCTGGACTGATCATGTTGACCCGGATGCGATCCCGATCTCAATTCTTTCCAACCCCACCACTATGGAGCGTCAGGACGTTCAGACCATGCGCGATATGGGTTCGGACATCTTCACCGTAGCGCTGGATGCCGCCACCCCCGGAATTTTTGACCGCACCCGGGGCAAGGGCGTGCAATCGCCCCATAGCTGGAAAAAATATTGGGAAATCCTGATGGATGCACGCGATATTTTCGGTCCTCAGAAATTTGGCGCGCATATCATTGTCGGCATGGGCGAAACCGAATTTGAAATTCTGGAATTGGTGCAACAGCTTGTCGATCTTGGCGGGCACAGCCATATGTTCTGTTTCTATCCTGAACAGGGTTCACTGATGGACCATCTGCCTGCCACCCCGCGTGATCAATGGAGACGTGTGCAACTGGCCCGCTATATGATTGATTATTATGGGGTTCGCGTCGAGAAAATGAAGTTTGATGACCTAGGCAGAGTGATTGATTTTGGCCTGGCGCAAGCCGAACTTGATACMGTGATCGATGCGGGCACGGCATTTAGAACCTCTGGTTGCCCCGGTAAATTTGCAGAAGATATATCGGCCTGTGACCGTCCTTATGGCGACAGCCCACCCTCAAATATTGCCTCTTATCCTTTCCAGCCTGCTGATGTGGACCTGCGTCGCATCCGTTCGCAACTGGATATGCTCAAACCCGGACAAACCTATGAAGAAGGGGATGATCTGGAAGATTATTAAGTCCAGACACTAGTCAACTGGAGCTAAAGTTCGGAGCATTCACCAGAACGATTCCTATGAATTTTACATCGCCTTAAAACATCGACAAATTCCTTGATTGCCATTGATTTTATGAATTTTAATCGGCACATTAAAAGCTTGGAGTTATGATACGAACATAGAGTCTACCATACTTGAATCCAAACTCATTAATAATTCAACGCCTTGTAACGGACGAAAATTGCCATGCGCGCCGAACTGCAAACCCATGCCGATAACATCAAGCAGTCTATTGAGCTGCTGAGGAGGCGTCTTTGACTGGGATAGCGCCCAAAAACGTCTTGATGAGCTAAATGCCCGCGCTGAGGAGCCGGGCTTTTGGGATAGCCCCGCCGCTGCACAAAAACTGATGCGTGAACGCAATCGGCTTGAAAAAGCTATGGAAGACGTGATGTTGATCCAGGGCGATCTGGAAGATGCTGTTGAATTGGCCCAAATGGCCGAAGAAGAAAATGACGAAGAGCTGGAAGCCGAAGTGGCACAGTCCTTTGATGAACTGGCTTTGCGTGCCCGCACCGCCGAGCTGGAAGCGTTATTATCTGGCGAAGCCGATGCCAATGATGCCTTCATCGAAATCCATGCCGGGGCCGGGGGCACAGAAAGCCAGGACTGGGCCTCGATGTTGCAACGCATGTATATGCGCTGGGCTGGGTCGCGCGGGTACAAGGTTGGGCTGATCGAAGAACAGGCTGGTGAAGAAGCCGGCATAAAATCCTGCACCATACTGATCAAGGGCGAAAATGCCTTTGGATGGTCCAAAACCGAATCCGGTGTGCATCGTCTGGTACGCATATCGCCCTATGATTCCAGCGCGCGTCGCCATACAAGCTTTGCTTCAGTCTGGGTCTACCCACTGGTAGATGACACCATAGATATTGAAATTCTGGACAAGGACGTACGCACTGATACCTATCGAGCCAGCGGTGCGGGCGGCCAGCACATCAATAAAACTGACAGTGCCATTCGCCTGACTCACATTCCCACGGGCATTGTGGTGCAGTGTCAGAATGATCGCTCGCAACATAAAAACCGCGCCACCGCCTGGGATATGTTGCGCGCCAGACTGTATGAGCGTGAACTGGAAGAACGCGAGGCGGCGGCTCAGGCCGAGGCCGATTCCAAGTCAGAAATCGGTTGGGGTCATCAAATTCGCTCTTATGTCTTGCAACCCTATCAGATGGTCAAGGATTTGCGCACCAATGTGGAAACCTCCAATACCGGGGCGGTGCTGGATGGTGATCTGGATGCGTTTATGGCCGCAGCCTTATCGCAGCGCGTTGGCGGCGAGGACACGGCAAAGGACGCATGACAAGCCGTCCGCGCCCGGCCATTTTTGTAACCAGTCCGGTTTTTCGCAAGCCAGCCTGGGGTAGCAACCACCCTCTGGCCATTCCGCGACAAACCGCCATGCTGGATTTATGCGACATGCTGGGCTGGATGCCGGACAGTGACCTTCGGCAAACCGGGATGGCCAGTGATGAAACTCTGTTGCGCTTCCATAATTCAGACTATCTAAGCGCGTTCAAGAACGCCTGTATTACTGGTAAGGTCAGTGCTGGGCATCGCCAGCGTTATAATATTGGCACCATGGAAAACCCGATCTTTCCCGGTCTGTTTGAGCGTGCTTCCACTACGGTAGGCGGTGCGATACTGGCGGCAGATTGCGCCCTGAAAGGGGAAATTGCCTATCATCCATCGGGGGGCACCCATCATGGACGGCCGAATAAAGCCAGTGGGTTTTGCTATTTTAACGATCCCGTTTTTGCCATACTGACTCTGTTGGATAATGGCATTGCTAAAGTGCTTTATGTGGATCTGGATGCCCATCATGGTGATGGGGTGCAAGATGCATTTGCAGACAATCCTAAAATTATGACCATCTCCATACACGAGGAAGGCCGTTGGCCGTATTCCGGTGCTCTGAAGGATCGTGGAAGCTGTAATCAGGCACGGAATATGCCGGTTCCCAAAGGGTTTAATGACAGCGAACTGGCCTATTTGATGGATGAGGCGGTCTTGCCAATAGCAGCCGGCTTTCAACCGGAAGCCATAGTGATCACCTGTGGCGCGGATGCCCTCTCGGGTGATCCGCTTTCAGGCATGAACTTAAGCAATGGATCGCTCTGGAGGGTGGTGGAACAACTTGTGGGTTTGAGCAAGGTTTCGGTAGTGCTGGGCGGCGGCGGTTATAATCCTTGGACTGTGGCCCGGTACTGGGCAGGTCTTTGGGGAGTGCTCAGCGGACGCGTACTGCCTGCGGTTCTGCCTCAAAATGCACAAATCATGTTGCGCGGTCTGGATAGCGATCTTGTGGATGAAGATGATCTGGAACCGGGCTGGATTTCCAGCCTGCTCGACACACCTAATCAGGGCAAAGTTCGCCAGCAGATAAAATTCATTGCTTCAGAGCTTCAATGAACGGGTGGCTATTGAAGACGCAGAACGATTTCTACACGTCTATTTTTACGGCGGTTCACTTCATTTTTGTTGCTGGCAAGTGGGCTGAGTGGCCCCACCCCTGAGGCTTTGAGACGTGCCGCAGATATGGAGTAGGTGTTGATCAGTGCGTTGACTACCGAAGCGGCTCGGTTACGTGACAGGTTCATGTTGAAATCATACCGGCCAGTATCATCGGTATGGCCGACAATATAGAAGTTCTGTGCCGGTTGCTCTTTCAAATAGGTGGCAATAATGCTCAGGGCAGCATTGGATTCAGGTTTTAACGCTGCGCTGCCGGTATCAAAGTAAATGTCATAAACTGCGGCCTTKCCATCAGCGGCAATGGCAGCCCGCAAGACGTCAAGATCCAGCGTTACGGTACCCGTTTCCATCGGTGCAAGGCGCAAAGTATCAATAATATAAAGGTCTTTGGTGCGTCCAATCATAACTACCAGATAGGTGTCGGCATTACCCTCGCGCTTTTTAGCGGCCAGATAATAATCGGTAAACGTGCCGACGGCACCTTGATTGGTATTGGGAACGGCTTGGTTGTTCAGGGTGTATTGGCGATATCTAAGGGCATTCTTGTCCGGTTTAGAGAGGTCACGCACGGTACGCGTCACCTGGTTTTTACCTTTTTCGCGCGCGGCAATGATTTCAAACCCTGCGACACGAAGCTCGTTACTGTAGCTGCGGTAGATTTCCAGTCCGGTTTTCCCGGTGGGTTTTCTTAAAATACGGCTTTTYAGCGCYCCCTCAACGGCAATAATCTTGCCGGTATCGACATTACCAGTTGCAATATATTCTGTCTGAAACTCCGCTGAATATTGTCCAACCAGCTGGCTRCCCTTGAACGCAGACAGYGTCTCCTGTGCCAGTKAAGGCGAGGCCATAAACAGGACAAATCCGGTGATAAAACTGGTCAATATGCGCATAATGTTCCCCAACACTGCGCGATTAATCTAACCTAAAGCCCGCGCTTTTTCAAGGCACGCTCATTTTTTCCGATAAAGTCACGGGTGATCGGTACATCATCGCGAAGATGAGATAAAATAAGGTGGAAGTTCATGTTGGTGCCGTATTTGAAACCTAACGCCACGGCTGTGAGGTAGAATTCCCACATGCGGCAAAAGCGCTCATCATAGAGCGTGAGCGCCTCATCCCAGTGTGCCAGGAAACGTTCCCGCCAGTGCATGATGGTATAGTAATAATGCAGGCGCCAAACTTCGCAATCGTCCACCCACAGCCCCACCCGTTCGACCGAGGCAAAGGCCTCGGATATGGAGGGGGAATAGCCACCCGGGAAAATGTATTTGCGGATAAAGGCATTGGTGGTGCCGGGTGCGTTTTGCCGCCCTATGGAGTGAATGACTGCGCGCCCTCCGGGTTTCAGCAGTTTCTGTACCGAGCGGAAATATTCATCCAGGTGTTGTGCGCCCACATGCTCGATCATACCCACCGAGACGATACGGTCGTATTTTTCCGTCACTTCGCGATAGTCCTGATATTCAAAGCTGACCCTGTCGGTTAGTTTCATCTCTTCGGCGCGGGCATTGGCAACCCGTAATTGCTCTTTGGCCAGTGCGATGCCGGTGACCTTCACGTCGGCGATTTTTGCCAGATACAGCCCCATGCCACCCCAGCCACAGCCGATGTCCAGCACGTTCATGCCATCTTTCAGGTCCAGTTTGGCAGCAATGCGGCGTTTCTTCGCAATCTGTGCTTCTTCCAGCGTATCCTTGTCCGGGTTGGTGAAATAGCCGCAAGAATATTGCATGTCCTCGTCCAGAAACATGCGGTACAGCTCTTCGGTTAAATCATAATGGTGCGAGGCATTTTCACGCGATTTGGAAATCGGATTGAATTCGTGCAATCGCTTGAGGGATTTACGCACTCGCCGCACCAGATTTTGCACCGGGTGCTTGGTCATGTTTTTGGTGTTCATCACCATAAGCGTGAGGAAATCCAGAAGGCTGGCCCCGTCCTCAAAGGTCAGCGTGCCGTCCATATAGGCTTCTGCGGCGGCAATATCCGGCTTGAGCACCAGACGGTTATACAGTTTGGGGTCATGGATTTGGATGGTGACTTTGGGCTCGGCCGGATCGCCGGCAAAGGTGTACAGTTTTCCTTTATGGTCAATTACACACAGCGTTCCCTGCGAGATCAGTTTGTTCAATAGCGTAGAAAGCAGACGCATGCTTGGCCCCATTTATAATTACGCATGCACTCTAAACAAGCTCACCGGGTTTGTGCAGGGGGGCACGCATTTGTGATGCTTATTTTTTCACTGCACAGGCATTGATAATGGCCAGTGCGAAATCATCGGGAGCTACGCTTAACATGCCGACATTGGTGCGCTCGAAAAAGTGCTGAATATGCACTTGAAGCTCAACTATGGGAACACGGCGCAAAGAGGCCTCCAGATCATATATTATCCGTGGCGGCGTGACAAAAAAATCACCACTGATCAGGACTTCTCGCAGTCGTTCATTGCGTGCCCCTTCCAAACGCACAAAGGCATTGACCGTGCCCCCAAGGTTAGTATAGCTGCCCGCCAATACGCCGGTTTCGCGGGCGGGGTCATCAATTTCTGCCACAAAGCCATCTGTGCCGATCTCTTCTTCATAAAGGGTTTTGGCGCGTTGCTCTTCGGTATTGGTAGCCTCTCCCCATATTGGCTGGATGCCAAGGTGCCTGGCAAAGCCGGATATGAGCGCCTCTTCCAGCGCGGGCATGGTGGGGGTTTGATCCCCCAACAAGGCCCTAAGGCAGGTTACCCGATCGGCGGCACTGTCCAGTGATTTTCGCTCCAGCTTGGCTTTGGCGACATTCAAGGCAGCAAACATACGTTCAGAGTTAAGGTCCACCAGAACGGTGCCTTGATAAATCAAAGTATCGCCATCAAAAAAACCGCCAGTGCCAGATATTTTTCGCCCCCCCACCTCGATATCATTACGCGGGCGGAAACGGGCATTGATGCCCAGCCCGGATAGACCCACCGCTGCGGCCTCGCATATTGCGGTCGCCGTCTCGCCAAGACCCCCAAGTCCAAGGGTTTTACGTCGCATGACCAGTGCCCAGCCCAGCTGTCCTTCATCCAGATAAATGGCCCCACCGCCCGTAATGCGTCGCCCAATCTCGATCCCTCTGGCAGCACATTCGTCCTGATGCACCTCTTGGGACAATGCCTGATGACGCCCAAGCAGGGCCACGGGTTTAAAGTGGATAAAACGGATTGTATCGGGAATTTCGCCGCACCTGTGCGCGTCAATCATGGCCTGATCAAAGGCAATGTTTTCCCGGCCCGTTCGCAGGCCTGTATCAATAACGCGAAATTGAGGCGAGGGAGCAATCGTGTCTGGCATTGAAAATATAATCCTCAATCAGTGTGGGTTTCTACCACTTCCAGAGATCAGTCGAGTGACGGCCATCATGATCAGTGGGCCGGACAGGCTGGACTGAATGGCAAGATAACGAGGGTGCCAGCTTGGGTGAAATTTTGCCTTGTATTCGCAAAGCCCCTCAAAATTATAAAACTCGTCCCCAAGGTCGAATATGGCGGTACCGATTTTATGCCACAACGGGGCCAGTGGACGGCGCTCTAACCCGTATAACGGGGCCATGCCCAGCGAGAACGTGGCAAAGCCCTGTTCTTTGCCCCACAACATTAGTTCTGCAAACAAATAGTCCATAATGCGGCCCGGGCTTTGCGTATCATAGCGCATAATATCGATCGATAATTCTTTGCCGGCCGTTTCCCATAAATTAGCGAAGGCCATGATTTTTCCATCTCTATCCCTAGCAACGGCAATGCGAGTTCGTCGCAAATAAAATTCATCAAAAAAACCGAGTGAAAAGCCTTTTTCCTTGGCGTTCTTTTTTAGCATCCAGGCATCGGAAACGTCTTTGAGCCGGTGGATGTTTTGCTGAACAGCATCCTGCTCCAAAACGTCAAAGCTATAGTCCAAGCGCATGAGGCGATTGCGGCCGCCTCTCAGGTTTTCGCGGGTTTTACCCTTAAGAGTAAAACCTTGTAGGTCTATGTGAGCTTCCTCTCCCATTTTAAAAAGCACCAGCCCCAAATCCAGATATAAAGGCAGGTGTTTATCTGTAATCTGATAAAAGACGGCTTGAGCACCATATTGATAAGCGTTCTCTTTGAAGCGCCAAAGCAGTTCTTCAAACGAGTTTTTATCTCCAACCGGGTCGCTCATGGCAATCCAGTATTTCGCGGTACTGGCAAACATGATGAAGGCCTTACGGTCATCACTCCAGAATAGATATTTGTCGCCCAGCAAGGCAAGAAACCCTTTGGTGTCATCTTTTTGGATAACCAAAGCAGCGGCCTCATCCATCTCGTCTTTGTCAGGGAGGGAATGGATTTTGGGGTGTGCCACCGCAAAAAGCCGGTAGGCCGCAAAGCAAGTTATCATAACGGTCAGCACCAGTTGGGCACGTAAAAATCGTGGTGCATCCCCCTGATAAGAAAACTGCCACCATAAATCCTGTGAATATTCGACATGACGATAAGCGAAAAACCCCAGCCAAGAAGAGCCAATTAAAATCGTGAAAATCATCATCAGCCAAGGAGCATTAAAAGAAACTCTGAAAAGTGAGGATTGACGGTGAAAATAGCTTTTTGCGAAGCTCATAAAAACAAGCAACAAGACCAATAGTGCCGTTTCCTGCCAGTTTTGCCCCTGTAACTGGGCAACAATAATCCCCAGTCCCAGAAAAAGGATGCTGGCATACCAGGCCGCATCCAGACGCAAATGGATGCCCCGGGCCAGAAACAAGAGGAGCAGGCCAGTCAGGCTGCCAAGCAGATGGGAAATTTCAAATATGGGCAGGGGAATGAAATCGCGCAGCCATTCAACCTGCCTGGGCAAATTTGGCGTTGCACCGTAAACCAGAAGTACGCCTCCGGTAAATAGAAGTAACAAGGAGAAAATCTGTGGGACCGATGTGGACAATGCCTGGTGCAAGACGCTTCCGCTTTTGATAAGGGTTTTACGTCTGATATAGACTTCATAGGCGAGCAGGCTGAACCCTGCCATCAATAGCGGAATAAAATAGTAAACGATACGATACAGGATAAGGGCACTGACCACTGCCAGATGCTGTTCCGGTACCAGCATGGCCGCCATGAGCCATAAAAAAGCGCTTTCAAAAACACCAATCCCGCCCGGCACCTGACTGATAAGGCCGGAAACCTGTGCAATGACAAAAATGACCAGGAAGGTAATAAAGTTCAGATCAGTATAGTCTTTCAGCAATACCCAGAGCACCAGCGAAGACAGAATTACATCAATACTGGAAACCACCGTCTGGCTTATGGTCATGGAGATCGACGGTAATCGAAATTCAAAACCTTTGAATGCTAGTGGCTTGCGCCAAAACACAACCAGAAGCCAGTAAAGCGCCAGGGCCAGGCTGCTGGCGATGGCGATCCACTCAATCAACTCAGGGTTTTTGATATTAAAACGAATGCCCGCAGGCAGCATTAAGGTGCCTGCCAGCCCCAGGGTCAAGACCCCCAGCATATAGGTGACGCCAAGGAAAAAAGAAATTTTCAGGACATCCCAGCCAGGAACGCCCCAGGCGGAATAAAAACGGTAACGTACCGATCCACCAGTGGCCAAGGCATGGCCAGTATTATTGCTGATGGCGTAGCCAATTAACGAGGCCAGTGCAATTTTTTGAAGTGGTATTTTGTGCCCCGTATAGCGAAGGGCCAGGTAATCATAACCGGCCAACACGATATAATTAAAAACCGTCAACCCTATGGCCAGTAAAACGATATACAGAGGTACCGATTTCAGGGCTCCCAGAATATCGGAAATCTGATGCACTTTGATTTCATGGCGAACTACAATAAGCGCAGCCAGAAACAACAGCAGCGGTAAAACATGCGCAGCTTTTCTAACGATGCTCAGCATTTTTGTACGTGAGGCGGATGTCATCGTTATCTTGTAAGGACGTCTGCCCCTAGGTCGTGTTGACATTCAACTTACCCATTTTTCAGCGCTGCGGCGGGGTTCAGGAAACCGGCATAGTAATTAGCGATAGCGCCGGATCAATACAAACCGCCAAGGTCATCTTCTTCCTCTGGCTGGTCAACGATGGCATCACCCGGTTTTCCCCGGCCAATCACCAGCCGTACGCCCTTTTCGCCTCGTTTAGGCTCAGTACCCGAACGAAAAGCCTCCAGAATTGATCCGGGGTCTCCGGGGCGGGCCAATTCACCAGTGCGTCCGTTCACCCGGACCAGCCGCACGCCCTCTGGAATACGAAACGGGGCATTGGGCGCATTTTTTAGCGCATCAATCAGAAAATCGCGGGCAATGGGCGCTGCGACCCGCCCACCGGCTTCACCACGGCCCAGTGTTTTGGGGTTATCAAATCCAACATAAACCCCCACCACCAGGTCTGGCGACATTCCCATAAACCAAGCGTCTTTATAGTCATTGGTGGTACCGGTTTTACCGGCTACCGGTTTACCTATGACGCGCAGACGTGTTGCGGTACCGCGCTGAACCACACCTTCCATAATAGACGTGATTTGATAGGCCGTAATCGGGTCCAGCACCTGTGGCCGCGTATCGGGAAGGTGTGGTTCAACAAAACTGGTTTGCACTGATTCTTTTTCAAAGTTGCAGCCTGTACACTCGCGCTGGTCGTAGCGATAAATTGTCTTTCCATAACGGTCCTGAACACGATCAATTATGGTGGGTTCCACCTTTTTTCCGCCGTTAATAAAACTGGCATAGGCGCCAACCATACGCCATGGCGTGCTTTCCCCTGCCCCCAATGCCATGGCCAGTACAGGGGAAAGTTCATCATAAATGCCGGTGCGCACACCAATATCCACAATGGGGGCCATACCGATCTGTTGGGCAAGGCGAACGGTCATGACGTTACGTGATTTTTCAATGCCCAGACGCAGTGTGGACAGGCCATAAAATCGTCCTTGCGCGTAATTACTGGGTTTGTAAAACCGTGTCTGATTGCCACCATCAGCAATAAAAGGCGCATCCAGCACCAGGCTGACCGGCGTATAGCCAAGATCCAAAGCCGAGGCATAGACAAAAGGTTTAAAGGCAGAACCGATTTGCCGGTATGCCTGCACAACACGATCAAACTGGCTCTGCTGAAAACTATACCCACCGACCAGAGCCAACACCCGCCCCGTATGCGGGTCCATCGCCATAATCGCCCCATTGACAATTGGTGGCTGGCGCAAATCATAGTCGTTTTCGGTATCTTTAATGGGGTCTACATAAACCACATCTCCAACTTTTAACACATCCGAAGGCGTTTCGATCTTCGGGCCAAGTTTAGCCTCTGGACGTGGCTTTCTGGCCCAGGCCAGTGCACTGAGTGGAATTTTTCCCTCCGCACCGGAAATCAAGCCGATACGGGCCGCCTCAGGTGTGTTTTCCAGAACCAGGGCAAGGCGCCAGGTCTTATCTATATCTGGCTTGGTTTTCACATCCGCCAGTTTGCTCTGCCAGTCTATCAGATCCTCCAGTCTGGCAATCGGGCCCAGATACCCGTGGCGACGATTATAATCCTCCAGACCCGCACGCAGTGCCTTACGTGCCGCCAATTGCAAGCGAGTATCCAGTGTCGTACGAATAGACAGTCCACCGTCATAAAGCTGGTCTTCGCCATACATGGAAAAGACTTTGCGGCGGACCTCCTCAACAAAATATTCAGCCGCCAGATAAGTGGCTCCGGACAAACGCCTGGATACAACCAGATCTTCTTCCTTAGCCGTTGCAGCCATTTCATCAGTGATATACCCGTTGGCCGCCATACGACCCAGCACCCAGTTACGCCGCGCCACTGCCCGGGACTTGTGGCGAACGGGATCATAGTTTGCCGGCCCTTTGGGCAAAGCAGCCAGATAAGCAATTTGCGCCAGCGACAATTCGTCCAGCGGCTTGCCAAAATAATTGAGCGAAGCTGCAGCAACGCCGTAAGCGCGATTGCCAAGATAAATTTCGTTTAAGTAAAGCTCCAGGATCTTGTCCTTTGTAAAGACCTTTTCCATTCGTACAGCGATAACCATTTTGCGCACTTTGGCGCTAAATTGCTGGTCTGTACTCAGCAGGAAGTTCTCCGCCACCTGTTGGGTCAACGTGGAGGCCCCTTCCAGTCGGCGCCCCTGTATCTTGTTTTTCACATTAGCCAGAATAGCCCGCATGATGCCCCGTACATCCAAGCCATTGTGGATGTAGAAGTTTTTATCTTCTGCAGAAATAAAGGCCTGAATCACATAATCAGGTATGCCGGCACGCGGGACAAAAACCCTGTGCTCGCGAGCATATTCCGCGATTAACTTACCATCACCCGCATGAACCCGACTCATCACAGGGGGCTGATAATTCTCCAGCACTTCATATCCGGGAAGATCTGCGGACACACGAATCACATAAATGGTCACCGCAATAAAGCYGGCAAACAATAAAATGACCCCCAGACCAAATAGTCGGGCACCCCAAAACCATAGTGTTTTCAATTGCATGTTCTGCTAAGCACTATCCCATTAAATATAATCGTTATTTGCAATCATCCTTACCAAATATGCTGTGCTATTATGGCAAGAGCGTGATCAAAAGACGACCACAGTAGTAAGGTGCAGCGCTACAGTTCGCAAAACAATATATCACCGGGCAGCGTGCAATCTGGCAGATTGCCTGAAGTATGCATCCACAGAATCGCCAACCGCCCCCATCAGCTTTCGTATGTAACGATCTGATCCAAGATTGGCTTCATCATACCGATTAGACAAAAACCCCATTTCAATCAGCACAGAGGGCACATCAGGTGCCAACAGAACAAACAGGTTCTTATCACGGTGCGAATTGGAGAGCATGGGACCGACCCGCGCCAGTTTGGGGGTTAGAATTTCGGCGAATATGGCAGATTCGTTTTGCGTCTGTCTTTGCGACAGGTTGAGCAATATGTCGTCAACACCGGGGCGGGCACTGGCGATATCTACCCCGATGATGGAACGATCACCACGCATAATCTCTTTTTTAGTGCGCTTTCCAGCCCATTCAATGCGGGTGTATACCGAGGCACCGCGAGCTTTCGTATTAGCAGCGGAATCTGAATGCAGGGAAATCAGCAAATCGGCTTCCTGACTTCGGGCAAACTTTACACGATCAACTAACGACACATAAACATCCGTAGAGCGTGTGAGCCTGACGGTATAATTTCCTGTTTTTTCAANCCTTTTTTTRWRTRMYTWRNCAKYWNGMAWGTTCACATTTTTTTCGCGCTGGCGCTTCCCCATCGCCCCGGGATCTTTACCCCCATGACCGGCATCGATCACTATAACTTTTCGGGCGCGACGCAAGCCAGAGTATTTTTTGCGTGATGGAACCCCGACCATGGATTCACCAGAAGTTTCATAGCTGATATTAACGGGACGCGGTGTAAAGGGCTCACGAAAGCCTGCCTCCGCAGCAAAGGTAATGGGGTCAACTTTACGTAAATCCAGAACCAGACGATAGGGGGCGCCTTTGGTTGCTGGTTTGAGAAAAAAATCTTTTTCCACATCCATGGCTTCACGAAGGTCAAAGACCAATCGTGATGTGGTAGGTGAATATTGCCCGAACCGATAGCGGCTAACCGCGCCATAGCCCTCGCCACTGCCGGAAAGAACGAGAGTTTTCGTGTTCTCGAACTGCCATTTCACCACCGGCATATCCAGCACGAGACGCAATCCATTCTGCGCCAATGAAAACCAGCGATAATCCAGTTCTTCTCGGGTTTCGATAACTATACGGGTTTGCTCTGCATTTCCACTGAAACGCACTTTTGTGACATCAGCCTCAGATACATTGGCCATTGCCTGTGCAGCCATAAACAATATGGCACCGGCGCAATACAGAACCCTGAACAAAATGCCGTGCATTCGTTTTACACCTTTTTCACCCGACCTTGAATATGTCACCATACCAAAGCATGGCCTAACATATTGTGATCTCATTGTGTAATACACGATTACGGTTGACGTTTGGTTGACGCTGCCTTGTCTCCATAATGGCACTTCCCTTTATCAGGACATTGGTGCATGGTGTGCAAGTACGAAGTGTGGATTAATGCACTTTGACAAACGAACAACGCGCCAGGGCGCATGGACTGCTGCCCTTAAGCGCAAAGGTGTCAGCACGGCACCAATTGGATTTACCCGCTATGCGCACATTGTTGCCCCGTTTTTCGCACTTAAAAAACGCTCTGACGGCGCGCAATTTTATGCGCATAAGCACAGAAACAACACCCTCTGGCCTGATATGGCACAAGAGAGGTGTTAATGAGAAAATTTATGAGCAAACGTATGTTAATCGACGCCGCACACCCGGAACAGACCCGGGTCGCGGTGGTAGACGGAAACCGAGTAGAAGAATTTGATTTCGAATCGCAAAGCAAAAAACAGCTTCGCGGCAACATCTACCTGGCCAAAATCACTCGCGTAGAAGCCTCGCTTCAAGCCGCCTTTGTTGACTATGGCGGCAATCGTCATGGCTTTTTGGCGTTCAATGAAATTCACCCTGATTACTATCAGATTCCAGTCAAGGACCGCGAGGAACTGATAAGGCTGGAGGAAGAAGAGGAGGAAGCTGCCGAGGCTGCTGAAGCGGCCCAGGAAGCTAAGTTAATTGTTGAGGACAACGGCGATAACACTCTTGAAGAAGGCGTGGATGCTGACGTTGATGACGACAGTGATGATGATCTGGAAGAAGACACCGACGCCGCCGAAGAGGCTGCAATAGCTGCCGAAGCCGCAGAACGGCGACGCCGTCGCCGGGTTCGCGAATTGAGGCGCTATAAAATACAGGAAGTCATCAAGCCGGGTCAGGTTTTATTGGCTCAGGTTTCCAAAGAGGAACGCGGCAATAAAGGCGCGGCACTAACAACTTATTTGTCTTTGGCCGGGCGCTATTGTGTGTTGATGCCCAACACGGCGCGTGGTGGCGGCATTTCCCGCAAAATTAGCAATGCTTCTGACCGCAAGCGCCTCAAATCAGTAACGGCAAGCCTGGATCTACCCAAAGGGGTGGGCCTTATTATCCGCACCGCCGGTTCCAAACGCACCAAAGTGGAAATCAAGCGCGATTTCGAATATCTGGGACGCTTGTGGAGTATCATTCGCGAAAACACATTGTCAGCCATGGCACCGGCACTGGTCCATCAGGAAGGCGGTCTGGTTAGACGTGCCGTCCGTGACCTTTATGACAAAGACATTGAAGCCATCTATGTCGAGGGCGAGCAGGCCTATCATGAAGCCCATGACTTTATGAAAATGCTGATGCCGAGCCATGCGGCCCGGGTGAAGCAATATAAAGGCCCCTTTCCAATATTCCTCAAATATCAGGTCGAGGAGCAGCTGGAAGCCATTTACGACTCTAATGTTCGCCTGAAATCCGGTGGCTATCTGGTTATCCATCAAACCGAAGCCCTGGTGGCCATTGATGTGAACTCCGGGCGCTCGACCAAGGAACGTAATATTGAGGCCACGGCTTTGAAAACCAATCTTGAGGCCGCTGACGAAGCCTCCAGGCAAATGCGTCTGCGTGATCTGGCCGGTTTGTTGGTCATTGATTTCATCGACATGGATGAAAACAAAAACGTGCGTGCCGTAGAAAAACGTATGAAAGACGCCCTGAAACGCGATCGTGCTCGTGTGCAAATGGGCCGCATTTCCGGTTTTGGCCTGATGGAAATTTCTCGCCAGCGCCGTCGGGCCAGCGTGATTGAAGGCTCCTCACAGGTCTGCCCAACCTGTGCCGGTATCGGGGTTGTGCGTTCTGTGGAATCGGCCGCTCTGTCGGCCTTGCAAGCCATGGAAGGCGAAGCCATGAAAGGCATGATTGCCAAGGCACGCCTCACCATACCTACCAAAGTTGCACTTTATCTGTTAAATGAAAAGCGCGAGTTTTTGGCCAATATGGAACGCGAACTGGATTTTCGACTCATCATCGATGCTGATTCCGGTATGCATCCTCCAAAATTTGAAATTGAAACTCTGGAAAGGCGCCAGAATAAATCCAAAGCTGCCCGTATGCTGAAATCGGCTAAGGATAGCGATGAAGAAGAAGGCCGCCATGGTCGCAATCACCAACAGCCTGAAACCACTGAAACCTCATCTGCCGACGAAACAGAGCCAAAACATAGCGCACCTGATACGACTGTGGATGGCACAGAAGAAATGCCGAAAAAACGCCGTCGTGGCAGACGCGGAGGCCGTGGCCGTCGTAAAAATGCGACCAATACAGAAGCAAACGCAAATGTACAAAGCACATCTGAGGATATGCCTGTTACTTCGTCACAAACTGAAGCTACGCAAAGTAATGTTGCCGTAGCTGAAACCAGCGAAACCACAGGCAAGCCAAGGCGCCGCAGGCGGAGACCTCGCAATGCCGATACCTCTACTGAAACGGTTCAGACATCTGAAGAACCAGTAAAGGCAGAGGCCACAGAAGTTGCAGAACAAGCCAGGCCCAAACGTCCGGTTCGCCGCCGTCGCAAATCACGTGATGCAGAGGTTACAGCCGAAGCGGAACCGGCAGTCTCAGATGATGCAACGGCACCTGTCACAGCGAATGCTAAAGCAGAACCGGAAGAAAACCCCAAACGGCCAGTCCGGCGGCGTCGTAGACCCCGTAATGCGGATGCTGAAACGGCGCCGGTCGCTGTTACCGAAACTCCTAAAGCAAATGTTGATGTTGCGGTAAATACCGATGAGAAACCTAAACGCCCGGCGCGTCGGCGACGCAAGGCACGCAGTGCAGACGTTGAAACTGAAACGGTACAGGAAAATATAGAAGCGACGCCTGTCGCAAGTTCAACGGGGCCAGATGAAAAGTCAAAACGCCCGGCACGTCGGCGACGCAAACCAGCCAGCGCCAAAACCGAAGCACCGCAGGCAGATGCAGAAACGGCCTCCATTCAAGCCATAGCCACGCCAGAAGACAAGCCTAAACGCCCGGTTCGCCGACGGCGAAAACCGGCCAGTGCAAAAGCAGAAACCATAGCCAAGGCAACGCCTGCCCAAACGCAAAAGGATAGCCCGCCCGTTGAGGACGCGAAACCAAAACGCCGCGCCGTCCGCCCGCGTAAAGCCAAGGCTGCAGATACTCAAAAGGCACCAAAGGTTAGCGCTGGTGATGAAAATGAGACTCCCCAAACAGAGGGAGAAACGCCGGATAAAGCTAATAAAAAAAGCTGGTGGGCACGCCGGTTTAACGCATAAACTTCGACGGGAGGCTTTGTTTTAATGCAAAGCCTCCCGACATGCTCGCGTAAATGGGGATCGCCATTGCGCCTGCTTGAATATGGGGTAGAATGAGATTTAGGGGGGCAAAAGGAGATTGGCCTATGCGCCTGTTTGGTGTCCTGTTTGCTATTACACTTCTTGTATTCTCCCACCCCAACAAATCCTGGGCGCAAGGCGTTATTCGTGATGCCGAAATAGAGGCCGTCATCCGTGACTGGTCCGACCCGATTTTCAAGGCCGCCGGCCTGCGGGCCGAGGATATCAACATCCATATTATCAATGATGGCAGTATGAACGCCTTTGTTACGCGCGGCCAGAATATGTTTCTTCACACAGGCATTATACTCAATGCCGAAACGCCGAACGAGTTGATCGGCGTTATCGCCCACGAAACCGGCCATATGGCCGGGGGGCATCTGGCGCGCTCTGATGATGCCATGAGCAAAGCCATGCGCCCGATGATTCTGACCATGGGTTTAGGTATTCTGGCGGCATTAGCCGGGGCACCGGATGCGGGCGCCGCCATCATAAGCAGCGCTCAGAAAAATGGTGCAGTTACCTTTTTTGCGTATACCAGAGTGCTGGAAGCCTCGACCGACCAGGCGGCCGAAAACTACATGGAAGCCACGGGTCAGTCCGGCAGGGGTTTACTCAGTTTTTTCCAGCGTTTTCGTTATAATGAAGTGTTCTCCGGAGCCACGAAATACCCATATTTTTTAAGCCATCCGTTGTCGTCGCAACGGATCAATGCTCTTGAGACCAGGGTTGAGGCCTCGCCATATAAGGATGTTGTAGACAGCCCGGAAGACTTGCATAAACTGCAAATGATAAAGGCCAAAATTGTTGGCTTTTTAAAACCACCCGAAACGACCTTTAACCTATATCCGGAAACTGACACCAGCGAGCCAGCGCGATATGCGCGGGCCATTGCCAACTATCAGGCGGCCTCGACCAAAATTGCCCTTAAGCAAATGGGAGAATTAATCAAAGGTGAGCCTGACAACCCATATTTCAATGAATTTTACGGCCAAATTCTTTTTGAAAGCGCTCAGGCGCAAAAGGCACTCAAATACCATGAACGCGCCATAGAATTACGTCCCGATTCTGCTCTTTTACGCCTCAACCTTGCGCAGGCACTTATCGCCACGGACACCACAGATAATGTTACCAGGGCCATCATGGAATTAAAGAAAGTGCTGGCAAGGGAAAACGATAACAGTTTTGCCTGGTATCAACTTTCCATAGCCTATGAACGCCAGGGTAAAATTGCGCAAGCAAAACTGGCGACCGCAGAGCAAGCCTATGCAATGGGTGCTTATTTGCGTGCACGTTCTTTTGCGCAACGCGCCTTGATGGACCTGCCCCAGGGAACACCAGAATGGCGCCGGGCCAATGATATTACGCTGGTTATTGCTGCGGACCCAAAAATTCGCAAACAAATCGCTCAAAGGCGCAAACGCCATTAAACACGTGATATTTACTTTCCTTCTTCATGAAAATCCGGCATGACCTAGCCATATCCGTAAGCGTTACCAGTCAGGAGCCTTTTGTGTCCAAAAACCTATTTATTCCCCTTATTTTACCCATAGCAGTTAGCATTATTGCGGGTGGCACCGCTGGTTATTTTGCCACGAACGAACGAATTCATGATCTGAAAAAAAGCAATGGATCAACCAGAGAAATTATAGACCCTGACTCCCTGCGTGACGCCATTCTGGCACAACCCGAGATCGTAGAAGAAGCTTTTTATGCCCTGCAGGCAAAGCGTCAGGCCGAGGCCGATGCCGCCAAACGAGGCGCCCTGGTTGATTCCAAGGGAGCTTTATTCAATGCCGGACAAGACCCGGTTATCGGTGCTGATGATGCACCTTTTGTCCTGGTTGAATTCTTTGATTATAATTGCGCCTACTGTAAAATTGCATCGCAGTGGCTGAGAACTGCACTCAAGGAAAACCCCGGAAAAATCAAAGTTATTTTGAAGGATTTTCCAATATTGGAAGGGCGATCAAAAGGCTCTCGCGAATCCTCTGAGGCTGCCTGGGCAGCACGTTTGCAGGGAAAAGATAAATACGAGACTTTTCACTTTGCGCTAATGGATGCGCGGGGTGGTTTCGATAGTGAACGTATCGACGAGATCGCTGCCAATAGCGGCCTTGATGTTGCACGCCTTCGGGCAGATATGAAAGTCAACGCAAAGGCCTTTAATGCCCTTATCAAAGAGAATATGAGCCTTGCCAGAAGTCTTGGCATTGATGGAACCCCTGCGTTTATAACAGGCAACACCTTTATCACCGGGGCAGACACAAAAAAGCTGCAATCTCTGCTGGATGCCGCCATAGCCGAAGACAGCTAAAAATCCATCCTTGCCTTATCCAGGCAAAAATGATCCCCTGCCCTCACTGGTCGCATGGAGATGTAATCTGCCAGCGTATTGTAAGGGGAGCGTAAATCATGGGTGCAGTGCTAAAACTGTTGGGATTTTTATTGGCTTTAGGCATTGCCTACTTGCTCTTATGGCCCGTTCCAATCAATCCCGCATCCTGGCAGGCCCCCACCCCGCCGGGTTATGTTGGAAAGTGGTCGCCCAACACCAGACTGGCGCATCTGGATACCATTACCCTGGGCGAGCATGGCGGCCCGGAGGACATCACTGCCCAAACCATAGATGGTGCCCTGACCATATTCACCGCCTTGCACGACGGCTCTATCGTTAAAGCCGACCCGATAACCAAAGAGGTCTCTCTTTTTGCCAATACGGGCGGACGCCCCCTGGGGCTGGAGTTTGATGCAGCGGGCAATCTTATTGTTGCCGATGCCTATCGCGGGCTTTTGTCCATCAACCCCGCCGGGGACGTCACCGTTTTGGCCGATAAAGCCGACGATGGCAGCCCTATTCGCTATGCTGATGATCTGGATGTCGCCAGCGATGGCCGCATATTCTTTTCCGATGCCAGTACCCGTTTTGGGGCCAAGGCATCCGGCGGTACCCTGGAAGGCAGTTTGCTGGCTTTAATGGAACACAGCAATGATGGACGCATTCTGGTGTACGATCCCGCCGATAAAAGCGTTTCCGTATTGCAAGATGGTTTCACCTTTCCAAACGGCATTGCCATATGCCCGGATGATCGCTGTGTCCTGGTTGCAGAAACCGGTAGCTATTCGGTCAAACGCATCTGGTTGCAGGGCAGCGATGCGGGTAAAATCGATACGTTGATAGAAAACCTGCCGGGTTTTCCTGACAATCTGAACCGTGCCCCCGATGGTTCATTCTGGCTAGGCCTGACCAGCCCGCGCTCTGCCCCATTGGATAAATTGTCCGACAAGCCGTTTATGCGCAAAATCGTGCAGCGCCTGCCCGCCACCTTTCGGCCCAAAGCCGAAAATTATGGATTTGTCCTGAATTTTAGTCTGGATGGACATGTTCTTAATATCCTGCAGGATCCAAAAGGCACCTACCCGCTTACCACTGGCGCTTTTGAACCGGGCGATGGCTGGCTGTATATCAGTTCCTTAAGTGCTTCCAGCATTGGCCGATCCCCTTGGCCTAAAACCAGGCCTTAGAGGAAGAATTGGTAACTGGGAAAATTCGTAGAAGCGATAAAATTGCCCTATTGGAAGCAATTTCCATTGGCATAGGCGGCATGGTTGGTGGGGGCATTTTTGCCGTATTGGGATTGGCGGTTGCCCTTGCAAAAGGTGGAACACCCATTGCCTTTTTGTTTGCAGGACTCATCGCACTCATCACATCATACAGCTATGTGAAGCTCTCCCTGACCTACCCCGACAGAGGCGGCACGGTCCGGTTTATCAATCAGGGGTTTGGGCGTGGAATATTCAGCGGGGGGATCAATAACCTGCTCTGGGTAAGCTATATTATCATGCTAGCCCTTTATGCGTCTGCATTTGGATCATATGCGCCAAACCTCTATAAAATCACGGCTAACCCGACAACGGATTTCCATCTTTATGCCAGCCTGATAGTCATTTTTGCCAGCGCAATAAACTATTACAGCATTAAGATCGTTGGTCAGATCGAATCCTATGCCGTGATCATCAAGTTGATTATTTTGCTAGGATTTGTCGGTATTGGCCTTTATGGCCTGTCGGGTAATGCAAACCTTTCTCAACTTAGTATATCACACTGGGAGTCGCCGCTAAAACTGATTGCTGCAGGCATGGTGATTTTTGTTGCCTATGAAGGGTTCGAACTTATTGCCAATGCGGCGCCAGATATAGAAAATCCGGAAAAAAATATCCCCAGAGCCTATTATATATCTGTGACTTTTGTGGTTTGCCTGTATGTGGTTATTGCGGTCATTACGGTTGGCTCTTTGCCTTTCAAGGCCATCGCCAATGCACAGGATTATGTACTGGCCGAAGCCGCCAAACCCATGTTAGGCCAGATCGGCTTTACGGTGATTACCATTGCCGCTTTGATATCCACGTTTTCTGCCATCAATGCATCGCTTTACGGGGGCAGCCGGGTAAGTTATGAAATTGCTGAAGATGATGAAGCACCGCACGAGCTTACCTCAATGCTATGGGGCCAGCCTATTGGCTTATTGCTAACGACATTGGCTACGCTGTTTTTGGTCAATACCTTAAAACTGGTTAGCATTTCTTCGGCGGGCAGCATCGGGTTTTTGTTTATTTTTGCCATGGTCAACTTTGTTGGCTTTAAACTTTCAAAGTTTACAAAGGGAAATAGAATCATTCCCTTATTCGGCTTTATGCTCTGTGTATTGGCTTTGGCTGTGCTCGTTGTTCAAATTTTATCAACACGCAAATTTGATATTCTCGTTGCCGGCGGCATTGTCGCGGTCTGTTTTGTTTCTGAATACATATACAAATCAAAATTCATACGCTCTCATTCTGAATAAGATGCTTATTCATTGCGGGCTTGCTCAAACCCTTCCTGAGCTTCCAGCCACAGATCCTCGATCTCATCAATGCGCTTCAGTGTACGCGTGCGTTTGACGTTTAATGTCGTCGCCTGTTCCGGATCGCGCTCGTATAATTCTGGTTTGGCAAGGGCAGCGTCAATCTGTACGGTGCCCGCTCGCAAACGATCCAWCTCGGCCTCCAGACGCGCAATATTGCGCCGCATCGGGGCCAGAGATTCGCGCCRTTCCGCCTTGGCCTGTCGCTTGGCCTGCCCCGCCTGCACCTTGACCTCGGAGGGGGCTTTGCGCTCTTTTTCGCCCATCTGGCGRCGATARTCATCCATRTCACCATCATAGGTRCGYACGGTKCCCCCTTGCACAATCCACAAGCGATCAATGCTGCGTTCAATCAAAAAGCGATCATGGCTGATCAGCAATACTGCGCCWTCATAGGCATCCAGCGCATCGGCAAGGGCGGCGCGGCTATCCATATCCAAATGATTGGTCGGTTCATCCAGAATTARCAAATGCGGTCCCTCAAAGGCAATCAGGTTCAATAACAACCGCGCCTTTTCGCCGCCCGAAAGATCACCCACCGGGGTTTCTGCATGTTCGACTCCCAATCCAAAGCGCGCCAGACGTGAGCGCCTTTGCGCCTCGGTTGCTTCCAACATGCGCGTCTTCACATGGGTGTAGGGGGTTTCGACCGGGTCCAGCACGTCCAACTGGTGCTGGGCAAAATAGGCAACTTGCATGCGCTTATGGTGTTTCATGCGCCCACTCATAACCGCCAGTTTACCGGCAATCAGCTTGGCAAAAGTGGATTTTCCCTGACCATTGCGGCCCAAAAGCGCGATGCGGTCATCCGGGTCCAGGGCCAGATTGAGATTACTCAAGATCGGCTTGCCCGGCTCATAGCCCACACTGGCATCTTCAAAACGGATCATAGGCGGGGCCATGGCGCGCTTGGGGCTGGGTAAATCAAAAGGCGCTACCGGATTTTCAACAATGGTGGCAATGGGGCGCATTTTTTCAAGCCGTTTAACCCGGCTTTGTGCCTGTTTGGCTTTGGAGGCCTTATAGCGAAAGCGATCCACAAAGGCCTGCAAATGGCGGCGTTCTTCATCCTGACGACTGCGCAGCGCCATATCCAGACGCTGGCGCTCGGCCAGTTGTTTTTCAAACGAGTCGTATCCGCCTTCAAAAATTGTAATTTTACCGGCGCGCAAATGGGCAATCTGATGCACGGCAGTATTCAGCAAATCCCGGTCATGAGAGATCACCAGAACCGCACCTGGAAATCTCTTTAGATGGGTTTCCAGCCATATGGCCCCTTCCAGATCCAGATAGTTGGTCGGCTCGTCCAGCAGTAATAAATCCGGGGCGGCAAACAACATGGAGGCCAGTGAGGCGCGCATACGCCACCCCCCGGAAAAACTGGAACAGGGCTGGCCTTGCTCCATGGTGGAGAACCCAAGGCCATGCAAGATGACCCCGGCCCGGGCCTCGGCAGAATAAGCGCCAATATCCGCAAGTCGGGTTTGTATATCGGCAATTTTATGAGGCTCTGTCTCGCTCTCCGCCGCTTTTAGCAATGCCTCACGTTCGATATCGGCGCTCAGCACAAAATCCATAATGGTTTGCGGTCCACCGGGTGCCTCCTGATCCACCGACCCAAGGCGCGCGCCTTTGCGGATGCGCGATTCGCCTGAAATAGGATCCAGTTCTCCCTTGATAACGCGTATCAATGTGGACTTGCCGGTGCCATTGCGGCCCACTAGCCCTAAGCGGGTTCGCGGCCGCAAGGCAAAGCTGGCATTATTGATCAGGAGGCGTCCTTCGACCCTGCAAACCAGGTTGTTGATATGAAGCATAACAAGTCCAGCTCTGAAGTCCGCAATTAAAGATTTGTCGCATATAGCGGGTTTGTTCCCATGAAGAAAAGGCGCAGCTGTAAAAGGTTAGGCGATATGGCCTTCACAGCGCATAGGCACACTGCTATAGGCGCGCCAAATCAAGTTTAAAACCCAAATCAAGGAAATGCCCCATGGCCATGCAACGCACTTTTTCCATCATCAAGCCCGACGCCACGAAACGTAATTTTACCGGTGCCATTAACGCCAAGATTGAAGCCGCCGGCCTTCGCATTATCGCGCAAAAGCGTATCCGTCTTTCCCGCGAACAGGCTGAGGGCTTTTACGCCGTGCATAAAGAACGTCCGTTCTTTGCCGATCTGGTGAACTTCATGATGTCCGGCCCGGTTGTGGTGCAGGCTTTGGAAGGCGAAGACGCCATTGCCACCTACCGTAAAGTCATGGGCGCGACCAATCCTGCGGACGCCGACGAAGGCACCATCCGCAAAGAATTTGCCGAGAGCATCGAAGCCAATTCCGTACACGGTTCCGACGCGCCGGAAACTGCCGCCGAAGAAATTCCTTTCTTCTTTAGCGATGACGAAATTGTAGGCTAAGCTAGCTTAGGGTCCTGACCCTAGCCCCATGGGCCATTAGCTTTTTGTGATGGCGCGGTCTGGATCGGTCCCGGATCGCGCCCGCCCATCATCACCAGAGCCTCCAGACGCTTCTCCAACGGGGGGTGCGTCGAAAAAAGCCCGCCCATACCACCAGAGGCAGCCGGGTTYTCAATAAACATCGACTTGACCTCRCTAGGCGCGCCTTTCAGGTCTGCCTTGGCCGATATTTTGCGCAAGGCACTGATCATGGCGTCCGGGTTGTGGGTCAAATCAACGGCCCCGGCATCAGCCAGAAATTCACGCCGGCGCGAGAGCGCAAAGCGCACCAGCACCGCCAACGCCCAGGACACGGCGATTATGCCAAAAGCCACCAAAACTAACGCGCCGGCATTGCCGCCACCACCACGGCGACTGCGCCCAACGCGGCCCATACTGCCATAATACATCCCGCGAAAAATCATTTGGCCGACAAATGAGAAAATCCCGACAAAGATTATAGAGATAATCAGAAGGCGCACATCCCGATTACGTATATGGGTCAGCTCGTGCCCCATCACGGCTTCGATTTCGTCTTTCTCCAGCGTATCAATCAGGCCCTGAGTCAGGGTTACCGACATTTTGTTTTCGCTTAATCCACTGGCATAGGCATTGCGTACAGAGGTATCGATAATGCGCAAAGTCGGCATGGTAAGGCCACGCGAAATACACATATTTTCCAGCAGGTTATAAAGTTCCGGATTTTCTTTACGGTTAATTTCGCGGGCACCGGTAGCCGCATCACATCTTTATAGCGTTGCTCCTCCTCCAGAATATTCACCC
>NVVU01000027.1 GCA_002733485.1 Robiginitomaculum sp. | reverse complement strand
GGGCAATGTGATCGAGGGCTGCGCCGAGAAAAAGCTGTTTGATGATTATAACGCCATCGCCATGAAACTTGCCGAAGAGTATTCGGACGAGATTATGGARGAAATGAAYACYYTGCAGGAACAGGTGGATGCCGCCGATGCCTGGGATRTTGATTCCAARATCGAAATGGCGATGAACGCCCTGCGYTGTCCCCGAGGSGAGACCAGCGTGGAAAACCTGTCGGGYGGCGARTGTCGCCGSRTTGCCTTGTGYCGRCTTTTGCTGGCCAAGCCMAACCTGCTTTTGCTGGATGAGCCAACCAAYCATCTGGATGCAGAATCTGTGGCCTGGCTGGAGCATCATCTGAGTGAGTAYCCAGGCGCGGTKATTCTGGTCACYCACGAYCGGTATTTTCTGAATAATCTGACCAATTGGACGCTGGAGCTGGATCGCGGCAAAGGCATTCCCTATGAGGGYAATTACTCGGGCTGGCTRGAACAAAAAGAAAAACGCATGGTGCAGGARGGGCGTGAAAAYGAAACCCGCCGCAAAGCSCTGACSCGYGARCTGGACTGGATACGYTCKTCACCMAAGGCGCGTCARGCCAAATCMAAAGCCCGTATTGATGCCTATGAAGARCTGCGCAACAARGCCGARAARCAASMSGTMGGCACCRCMCAGATTACCATTCCGCCGGGGCCGCGYCTTGGCGGTGTCGTGGTMGAGGCCAAAAACCTCAATAAAGGYTTTGGCGAWCARTTRCTGATCAAGGATCTGAGYTTTCGCCTGCCGCCGGGCGGTATYGTCGGSGTGGTTGGCCCCAAYGGGGCGGGYAARACCACSCTCTTTCGCATGATCGCYGGYGAGGRTRCSCCGGATGAWGGYGAACTGCGCCTGGGYGAAACGGTCAAGCTTGGCTATGTCAATCAGAGCCGCGATGCCCTGGATGACAGYAAAAATGTCTGGGARGAAATYTCYGGCGGTGCCGATRTGATCACCCTTGGCAAGCGCGAWATWTCSAGCCGCGCCTATGTYGGYCAGTTCAATTTCAAGGGCGGKGATCAGCAAAAACCGGTCGGCAAGCTCTCGGGCGGGGAACGCAACCGGGTGCATTTGGCMAAAATGCTCAAAACCGAAGCCAAYTTGCTGCTGCTKGATGAACCRACCAATGATCTGGATGTRGAAACYCTGGGGGCKYTGGAAGAAGGGCTGGAGAATTTCGCCGGCTGTGCCGTGATTATCTCTCACGACCGGTTTTTCCTGGACCGGGTTGCCACCCATATTCTGGCCTTTGAAGGCGACAGTCATGTGGAATGGTTTGAAGGCAATTTTGCCGATTATCTGGAAGACAAGAAACGCCGTCTGGGTCCCGATGCGGACCTGCCCAAACGGATCAAGTTTCAGAAGTTTTCACGCGGATAAGAACGTTAAGAGCCGTGCTTTAAATGGATATCCCATAGGTGCGCATGGTTTTGGGCATCTTTTGTACTGGCAAAGGCAGCGGCATTGCAACTGGCCGTGGGGCAGAGGTGCAATTGTCTGTACTCACCGTGTTGCTGGCTTCGATGATAATGGCTCTTTCCAGAGGAGCGTGCAGAAAAACAGGCAAGGTCATATCGCCTCGCTCATCCTTTTTAGGAGGAGATTTGATCTCTTCCTTTGGCTCCCATGTAAATCCCATAATGCCGATGGCTATGGTGATGATAGCCTTCAGGAGCCATCCAATAAGGTTTAACATGATTTCGCCCTCGCTTTTGTATACCGCTAGTGCCAATCCAATGGCCTTTTAACCGTACTTCGGTTTATGTATGGCGCGCACTTTCAATGTGCAAATCAATTTTTCGTAAGGTTTGTCGCCCTTTGTATCAACATACATCTGGGATTGTGACAGCGAAGGGCTTGCTTTTTGCGCAATTCATAATGATATAACATAACGAAATTTGCCGTGCCGGTTTTCTGGCGCAGCGCACAATCAGGAATATTTGCTGTGCAACGCATTGCCCATGCCGCCCATCATGCCAATCTGGCCGCGCTGCTGAGCCATGTGTTTTGCTGTGGTCTGCCGGCCTTGATGAATATTATCGCGTTGGCTGTTGGGGCCGGCGCATTAACTGCCGTGGCCCCCTGGGTTGGCGATATTCATCTGTTCATGCACCAGTTTGAATTACCACTTTTGATCTTTTCCGGGCTGGCATTATTGGTCGGGGTCGTGGCCCAATGGATCAGTGCCCGGCGGGATTGTGGAACCCAGACCTGCGGCCATGACAGCTGCGCTCCCAAAAAACAGCCATCACGCTGGATATTGATGGTCGCTGCCTTGTTGTTTTCAGGCAATCTGGGCTTTTATCTGGTGCATTCGATTTAAACGGTTGCCGTCATGGTAAAATGCAAGGGTTCAGTGCCATCAACCTGCGCCTGCACCGCATCGCCAATCTGCAAAGGGCCGACCCCGGCCGGAGTGCCGGTGAAGACCAGATCCCCGGTTTTCAGATCAAACAATGTTGATAAATAGGTCAGCAGGCGCAGCGGAGACCAGAGCATTTGCGCTAAATCTCCATCCTGGCGAATATCACCATTCACACGCAGGCAGATGCGGCCGTGCAGGCCCTCTAACGCCCCGTCCAACGGGGTAATGGGGCCTATGGGTGCGCTGTGGTCAAAGGCCTTGGCGCTGGTCCAGGGGCCGCCATGTTTTTTGGCCTGGGTCTGCAAATCCCGGCGGGTTAAATCCACACCGGAGGCGATGCCATAGACCGCTTTGCTGGCTTCCTCTTCGCTGGCGTCCCGCAAGGGTTTGCCAAGGGCCAGCACCAGTTCCACCTCGTGATGCACGTCTTTGCTGGCGCGCGGGTAGGGCACGTCGCGCCCATCGCTGACCAGCGCATCGGCGGGCTTGGCAAAAATTACGGGAGGTCTGGAGGTGTCTTCGCCGCCCATTTCGCGAATATGGTCTGCATAATTTTTTCCCGCACAAAAAATACGCCGCACCGCAAAGCGCTCGTCCGATCCTGCGACCGGGATGGTGACCATGGCGGGGGGAGAAAATACGGTTTTCCTCATTTATGGCATTCCCTGTTTTCATTAATCCCCCTAAACGAAGGGATGGCTCTTATTACCCAGACTCTGCGATTAGGCAATATTCAGGCATTACGCGGGATCGCCGTGTTGGCGGTTGTGCTCACACATTTGCTTAGCGTTGAGCGTAAATATGCCGGAGACAGATTATTGGGCGATGTGTTCAATATTGGTCTTTCGGGCGTTGACTTGTTCTTTGCCATTTCCGGCTTTGTAATGGTCTATGTGGCGTGGCGTAATGCAGAGGGGTGGCGTTCTTCATTGTCATTTCTGTTTGCCAGAATTGGCCGCATATACCCGTTATACTGGCTAGTGACACTATTGGTGCTGACGGTCTGGCTAATCCGGCCAGATATGGTTTTTGCCAGCATCAACCATGTTTCCCTGATCCGTTCCTTTGCCTTGTTTCCCGATCATTACCCGCCTCTGCTGGCGGTTGGATGGACGCTGATCCATGAAATGTATTTTTATCTGGTTTTTTCGCTATTGGTTTTTCTGCCCATACAGTTCAGAAAATGGGGACTGGCTCTTTGGGGCATGCTGGTTCTAGGCGGCTTTCTGATGGGTGCAGGTAATCATGGCGCTGTTTTACGCCTGCTGTCTAATCCCTTGAGTTTTGAATTTCTGGGCGGGGCACTGGCGGCKCTGGCGTTTAGCCGTTTTGATGGCCGGGGGTGGAAAGCGGCCCTTTCGCTCGGCAGTCTCTGGTTTGCCATTGCATGCCTTCTCTCAATCAATATGGGGCTCAGCTTTTGGGAAACCTGGCCCAGAGCTGCCAGTTTCACTCCGGCCGTTTCCCTGATTGTTTATGGAGCTGCSGGGGCTGAGCGCGCCGGCGTTTATTTCAACCGTTTTCTGGTCTGGYTGGGGAATCRATCCTATGCGCTTTACCTTACGCATGTCCTCAGTCTTAGTGCCGCCGGGCGCTTAYGGGGTGTTTTTGCCCGCGATGGAATCGGCGACAATATATTGATGTTGCCGCTTTTGCTGGCGGTGGCTATTTTCACTGGAGAATTCGCACACCGGCTTGTCGAAATACCCTTGCTGAGGGCGGTTAAATATCTGCGGCGGCGGTTATTTTGAATGAGCGGTTTTGGTATCAGAGTGCAGTGTTATCGAAATTTCTCTGATATCAACGGTACGGCTCAGGCCTTCCAGATCTGGCCAGATGCCTGCATAATCCACATTATTKTTTTTGTTGGCCGCAGGCGGCTTATAGAGCATGGTACATGGTGACCATTGCGGGCTTAAAGTACAGATTTTGCGTGGGCTRTTACCYCTGCCAGGGGCATAATAGGCAATGGTTATTTTCGGCGATGGCATGGGGCCAGCACCACGTACTATCATGGTATACTCTATCGTAGAATTGGCGTAGGCGGTGCTATATTTTTTCGGCAAGGTAAGAAATACGCCAGCAGAGCGAGTGCCCTCATTTGGCCCTTGTCCGGCGGCAGTTCGTAAAAAAACGGTGCCATCCTCTTCCATGATTTTGGCGGTCAGGCCCTGGGCGGCCTGCATCAGGCCCAATTGCCCCCCCTTGATCACCAGACCCGCCTCTGGTGGTGCATCAAAAGGGTTGGCTTCGAGTTTTTGTCCCGGCCAGTATTGCAGGGAGAATGCAATCAGGAGGCCCGCAAATAGCGTTGACAAGATATAGAAGAGCCAGTCGGGGATGATCATTCTAAAAGGATCGCTCGAGTACGAAATCGCAAACATCGCAGAGAAGGTCCCGGGTATGGCCGGGCTTGAAGCATTGCAACGCCTTTTTTGCATMACGGATATGCATGGCGGCCTGCTCCAGCGTGGCAGGTACAGCATTGTGGYTGGAAATGAGCTGCATGGCTTTCTCCAGATCGCTTTTTGTACGCTCCGGTTTGCCAAAAATTTCTGTCCAAAACTCTTGTTCTTCAGTGTTGCCCGCCTGCATGGCCTTGGCYACGGGCATGGTGATTTTGCCCTCGCGAAAATCATCACCTACCGCTTTGCCCAACTTTTTGGCATTGCCGGCATAATCCAGCGCATCGTCCACCAGCTGAAAGGCAAGGCCCAGCTCCCGGCCATAACGGTCAAGCGCTTCTTCCTGCGCTTCGGGCAGGTCGGCAATGACGGCCGATACCCGCGCCGCCGACGCGAACAGTTCGGCGGTTTTGGCCTCTATGATCTGCATATATTCCTGCTCGCTCATATCCAGATTGGCAATGGCGGCGAGTTGGCGAACTTCGCCCTCGGCAATAATGGATGAGGCCCCGGCCAGAATATCCAGCACCCGCAAACGCCCGGTTTCCACCATCAACGAAAACGCTCGGGCAAATAAAAAGTCACCTACCAGCACCGAGGCCGCATTGCCCCAAACCGTATTTGCCGCCGGTTTGCCCCGGCGCATAGGTGAGCCATCAACAATATCATCGTGCAGCAAAGTGGCCGAGTGGATAAACTCCACTGTAGCGGCCAGCTTGTAATGAGCATCACCCTGATAACCGACCAGATCGGCGCTGGCCAGAGTGATCAAGGGGCGCAGGCGTTTTCCACCTGCACTGACCAGATGCGCGGCAAGGTCAGGGATCATGCCAACCGGGCTTTGCATACGGTCGATAATCAGGGCATTGACCTGCTCCATCTCGTCTGCGAAAGCTGCCTCCAGACGGGTCATGGCATTATCACCTGCCAGGTGTTTTGGTTTTGCCGTTGTCGATATCAGCGCCAAAATGGCCCCCTGAACAGGTTCATCCCAAGCAAAGGATAGAGAGTGGCCGATTGCGCGGCAAGGGCAGTTGTGTTTCTGTATTCGTCCAACAGCACGCGATCACAGGAGTAATCATGAAAGAGATTATACGCACTAATGATGTGGTATTTCTGTCTTATGCGGAAATGGTATTGCGGGATGCAGGCCTGCATCCCGTGATTTTTGATAATCATTCCAGTGTGTTGGATGGGTCTGTGATCGCTATTCAACGTCGCCTGATGGTGCTGGATGAGGAAGAGAACGAAGCGCGCGAAACCGTCTTGGCCATCAAAAAAGAATACGACACGGATAATGACTGAAAAAGTTACGTTTCTGGGCGGGCAGGTCACGGTTCGCCAGGCCGAGGGTTATCGCGCCGGTCTGGATGCGGTCCTGTTGGCCTCTGCTGTGACTTTGAAACCCGGTGCCAAAGCGTTGGAGTTGGGCTGCGGTGCGGGCACAGCATTGATTTGCGCGGCCCATCAAAACCCCAAAGCCCACTTCATCGGGCTGGAAAAAAACCAGGGGGTTTTTGCACTCGCGCAGGATAATATTATTGAAAACGCCATGCAGAAATATGTGGAGGTTTTGCAGGGCAGCGTGGCCAATCCACCGCAAGGCTTACGCCCTGATAGTTTCGATCAGGTGTTTCTCAATCCGCCTTATTTTGATGACCCATCGGCCATTCGTCGCCCCAAAACCGGCAAAGACAGCGCTTTTGTCAATAATGGCCTGACGTTAAGGGACTGGATCGACACGGCCCTGCGCCTGACCCGTGCCAAGGGATATATCACGCTGATCCAGCGGGCCGAGCGGCTGGACGATTGTCTGGCGGGCTTTTATGGCCGGGCCGGTGACATTCGTATTTTGCCGATCACACCCCGGGCTGGCGAGGCGGCGCACCGGATCATTGTTCGGGCACGGCGCAATGTGAAAAGTCCGCTGATGATCCTCCCGCCACTGGTTATTCACGAGGCAGAACGCACCTGGACCCCCATGGCCGATGCAATTTTAAAGGGCCACACACAGATAAATCTGGATCCTAAAGGCTGATAAAGCCCTTGCGCTTTGGGGTTGGTCTGGCTAGGTCAATCGCCATGGCCAAAAGAGATGAAAAACCACTAAGCTTTCAGGATCTGATCCTTACCCTGCAACACTATTGGGCAGAGCAAGGATGCGCCATCCTGCAACCCTATGATCTGGAAGTGGGGGCGGGAACTTTGCACCCGGCAACGTCCTTGCGTGCCCTTGGACCAAAGGACTGGCGCGCCGCCTATGTGCAGCCCTCGCGCCGCCCGGCGGATGGCCGCTATGGGGAAAACCCCAACCGTTTGCAGCATTATTACCAGTTTCAGGTGATCCTGAAGCCCAATCCGGACGATATTCAGGATCTGTACCTCAAAAGCCTTGCCGCCATCGGTATCGACATGAAGCTGCATGATGTGCGCTTTGTCGAGGATGACTGGGAAAACCCCACCGTTGGCGCCTGGGGCCTGGGCTGGGAGGTCTGGTGTGACGGCATGGAGGTCAGCCAGTTCACGTATTTTCAACAGGTCGGCGGCATGGATGTTTCCCCGGTTTCCGGCGAGCTGACTTACGGCCTGGAGCGTCTGGCCACGTATGTGCAAGGCGTGGACAGCATTTATGATCTGGATTTCAACGGCGCAGGCCTGAAATACGGCGACGTGTTTCAGGAAAACGAGCGCGAGTTCTCCGAATACAATTTCGAGGTTGCCAATACCGATATGTTCAAACGCTGGTTTGAAGATGCCGAGGCGCAGTGCGCCGCCCTGCTGGAGCGAAATTTGCCCCTGCCGGCCTATGATTTTGCCCTCAAGGCCAGCCATGCCTTTAACATGCTGGACGCGCGGGGCGTTGTCTCGGCCACCGACCGGGCCACTTATATCGCCCGGGTGCGCAATCTGACCAAGGGCTGCGCCAGGGCCTGGGTTGCCATTGAAGAGGCCAGCTTATGAGCCTCAAAGTCAATCTGGAGACGCAATTTTCGCGCTTTTCCGAAACCTGGTCACCAAAAATCATTGCCGATCTTGACGATTATCACATCAAGCTGACCCGGCTGGATGGCGATTTCCCCTGGCATGCCCATGGGGATGCTGACGAGATGTTTTACATTCTGGATGGCCATTTGCGCATGGAATTTCGTGATCGTGTGGAAACGCTTGCCCCCGGCGAGCTGATCGTCATCCCCAAAGGGGTCGAGCACCGCCCGGTCGCCGATAAGGGCGAGGTTAAGGTGTTGCTGATCGAAAAAAACAGCGTGGTCAATACGGGCGATGGTCCTGTAAGCGTACACACCAAAGCGGCGGAGCGAATGGTATGAGTACATCTGAGCTTCTTCTTGAGATTTTCTGCGAAGAAATTCCCGCCCGTATGCAAACCTGCGCGGCATCCGATTTGTCGCGTCTGTTGGGTGATGCCCTAAAAGAGCTTGGCTTTTCGTTTGGTGCGGTGCGCAGCTATGCTGGGCCGCGCCGCCTCACCGCCGTGATTGATGATCTGCCCGCCAAGGCCCCCGATGTGCGTGAAGAGCGCAAAGGCCCTCGCGTTGGTGCACCAGAGCAGGCTTTGGCCGGTTTTTTGCGCGGTGCCGGGCTGGACAATATCGATCAGTGCGAAATTCAGGAGGCCAAAAAGGGCAGCTTTTACGTCGCCATCATCGAAAAAAGCGGCCTTGCTGCCGATGAGGCCGTGGCGCAGATTATCCCCAAACTGATGCGCGAATTTCCCTGGCCCAAGTCTATGAAATGGGGCCGCAGCGACTTTCGCTGGGTGCGGCCCTTGCACGGCATTTTGTGCCAGCTGGATGGCCAGCGCGTGGATTTTGAGGTGGCGGGTATTCGCACGTCTGACGAGGTTTATGGCCACCGCATGATGGGGCCGGGGCCATTCACCGTCTCCGGGTTTGCCGATTATCAAAAGACGCTGGCCGAGAAGGGCAAAGTGGTTCTGGACGCTGCGACCCGCAAAACCATGATTTCCGATCAGATTGCGGCGCTGTGCACAGCGAACAATCTTGAGCTCGCCGAAGATGCGGCGCTGCTGGATGAAGTCACCGGCCTTGCCGAATGGCCTGTGGCGCTGTTGGGGGCTATGGACGCAGACTTTTTAAGCCTGCCTGCCGAAGTGATCCAGCTTTCCATGGCCAAGCACCAGAAATATTTTACCGTGCGTGATCCAAAGACTGGCAAGGTCGCCCCGCATTTTATTGTGATTGCCAACTTGCAAGCCCCCGATGGTGGCAAAGCCATTGCGCAGGGCAATGCGCGAGTGCTTAGCGCCCGTCTCGCCGATGCGCGTTATTTCTGGGACACGGATTTAAAAACGCCGCTGGAAGCTCGGGTCGAAAAACTGCGCGATGTGGTGTTTCACCAAAAACTTGGCAGCGTTTACGACAAGATGGAACGAGTTGCGGTACTTGCTGTTGATCTATCTCCATTCGTAGGTGCAGATGGTGGACTGGCTTCGCGTGCTGCAAAATTGGCTAAGGCTGATCTTACTTCTGAAATGGTGGTGGAATTCACGAGCTTGCAAGGGGTGATGGGTCGCTATTACGCACTGGAAAGCGGCGAAGATGCCGCCGTCGCCGACGCCATTCGCGATCATTACAAACCCCAAGGTCCATCCGATAGCGTACCCACCGATCCGGTCAGTGTCGCCGTGGCGCTGGCTGACAAGCTTGATACCCTGGTGGGCTTTTGGGCGATTAACGAAAAACCCACCGGGTCAAAAGACCCCTATGCCCTAAGACGGGCCGCGTTAGGCGTGATCCGGCTGGTGCTGGAGAATGGGGTAAAGCTTCCACTGAAAAAGGCAGCGCAGTTAGCCAATTTCCAAGTTGGTGATGCGTTTGCTGATGTAAATGAGCTGACAAGGTTCTTCCATGACCGCTTGAAAGTTTATCTGCGTGATTCCGGCGCGCGGCATGATCTGATCGATGCGGTGCTGACACCGGAACAGGATGATCTGGTGTCCATCACTGACCGTGTAAAAGCCCTTGGTGAGTTTCTTGAAACGCCTGATGGGGAACAGCTCCTCGCCGGGGCCAAGCGGGCCTCCAACATTTTGCGCATTGAGGAGAAAAAGGACGGCAAGGCAGTTTCTGGTGAGGTTGACAAAAAATTATTGATAGAACCTGCAGAGACAGCATTATACACTACTTTAACATTGGCTAGAGGTGATAATCCCGGTGGTTGGGGCGCTTCTGGTTCTTTGGAAGGGTACATGATGGATTTGCAAGCATTATCGGCACTTCGCAAGCCCATTGATTTATTTTTTGAAAATGTTTTAGTCAATGATAGCAATGATGCGATTAGGGTTAACCGCTTGCGGTTGTTATCAGAAATTCGATGTGCACTTCAGCCTATTGCCGACTTTGATAAAATCGCGGGGTGAGGGTGTGTTTGGTTCAGCATTACTACAACTACGTCATWCCGGCGAAAGCCGGAATCCAGAATAGAGTCACAACTGGATCCCGGATCAAGTCCGGGATGACAGAAGAGAAAATATATAACCCAGGACTAAAAACATGAGCGACAAGGCCAGCAAAAAGAAATGGGTTTATGCCTTTGGCGGCGGGGCCGCCGAGGGCGATGCGGGGATGAAAAACCTGCTGGGTGGCAAGGGAGCAAACCTTGCCGAGATGTGCGCTCTTGGCCTGCCGGTGCCGCCGGGCTTTACCATCACCACCAAGGTCTGCACCGCGTTCTATGAGAATGACCGCGCCTATCCGGGTGGTCTGGTGAAGCAGGTCGAGGCGGCCTTGGCTGATCTGGAAGAAAAAACCGATAAACGCTTTGGCGATCCCAAAAATCCGCTTTTGGTTTCGGTGCGCTCTGGCGGGCGGGCGTCCATGCCGGGCATGATGGATACGGTCTTAAATCTGGGCCTGAATGCCGATACGGTGGCCGGGCTGGCCGTGCGCTCTGGGGATGCCCGGTTTGCCTGGGACAGTTATCGCCGCTTCATTCAGATGTATTCCAATGTGGTTTTGGGGCTGGACCATGATGTGTTCGAGGAATTGCTGGACGATTATAARGACRATCAGGGCTATGAGCTGGACACGGACCTGAACGCCGATGATTGGGAGATCATTGCCGGGCGCTATCTGGCTCAAGTGGAAGAGGATCTGGAAAAGCCGTTTCCCGATGATCCCAAAGACCAGCTCTGGGGCGCTATCGGCGCGGTGTTTGGCTCGTGGATGAATAATCGAGCCATCACTTATCGGCRATTGCAAGATATCCCGCAAAGCTGGGGCACGGCGGTCAATGTACAGGCCATGGTGTTTGGCAATATGGGCAATCGTTCTGCCACCGGTGTGGCCTTTACCCGCGACCCTTCCACCGGACAAAAAAGCATTTACGGCGAATTTTTGATCAATGCCCAGGGCGAAGACGTGGTGGCCGGCATTCGCACGCCTCAGGTGCTGACCAAAAAGGCGCGTCAGGACATGGGCGAAACCGAACCCAGTCTGGAAGAAGCCATGCCCGAGATTTATGCCGAGCTGGCGGCGGTCTTTCAAAAGCTGGAAGACCATTACCGGGACATGCAGGAYATTGARTTTACCGTCGAGGACGGGCGGTTGTGGATGTTGCAAACCCGCGCCGGCAAGCGCACGGCCATGGCATCTTTACGCATTGCCGTGGAAATGGCGGGCGAGGGTACCATTTCGCGGGACGAGGCGGTGTTGCGGGTTGATCCGGCGGCGCTGGATCAATTGCTGCACCCGGCACTGGATGAGGGCAGTGATTGTCCGATCATTGCCACGGGCCTGCCGGCCAGTCCGGGCGCCGCCATCGGCCAGGTGGTATTTGATTCCGACGAGGCCGAAGCTCTGGCCAAAAATGGCATTGATGTGATTTTGGTACGTACCGAAACCTCGCCGGAGGATATTCACGGCATGCATGCGGCCAAGGGCATTGTCACGGCGCGGGGCGGCATGACCAGCCACGCCGCTGTGGTGGCGCGCGGCATGGGGCGCCCTTGCGTTTCCGGTGTTGGCGCCATTCGCATTGACCACAAGGCCGGGCGTTTTTCCGCCCACGGCATTACCGTAAACAAGGGCGATATTATCACCATTGATGGCGGAAAGGGGGCTGTGTTCAAGGGCGCGGGCCGGATGATTCAGCCGCAAATGAGCGGTGATTTTTCTGTGCTGATGGGCTGGGCCGATGCTGCAAGGCGCATGAAAGTGCGCACCAATGCGGATACGCCAGCCGATGTGAAAACTGCGCTAAAATTCGGGGCCGAAGGCATTGGCCTGTGCCGGACCGAGCATATGTTCTTTGACGAGGAGCGCATTGCCGCCGTACGCGAGATGATTTTGGCGACCACCCGCGAAGACCGGGTTACGGCGCTGGATAAAATCCTGCCCATGCAGCGCGATGACTTTGTGCAGATTTTTACCCTGATGGCGGGCCTGCCGGTCACCATCCGTCTTTTGGACCCGCCTTTGCACGAATTTCTGCCCCATAGCGCCGATGATGTAGAGGCGGTGGCCAAGGCCACCGGGATCAGTGTTGATGCGCTGATGGCGCGGGCGCGCGAGCTGGCCGAAAGCAATCCCATGCTGGGCCATCGGGGTTGCCGTCTGGGCATCACTTACCCTGAAATCTATGAGATGCAGGCCCGGGCCATTTTTGAAGCCGCAGTCATTGTTCGTGAAAAAAGCGGCACCGCCCCGCTGGTCGAAGTGATGATCCCGCTGGCGGCCACAGGTGAAGAGCTGGCGTTTTTGAAAACCCGTGTGGCCGGGGTCGCCGAAGCGGTAGGAAAAGAGGCCGGGGCGCCGATTGAATACGCCTATGGGGCGATGATTGAATTGCCACGCGCCGCCTTGCGCGCCGATGAGCTGGCTCAATATGCCGAATTTTTCTCCTTTGGCACCAATGATCTGACCCAGACCACGTTCGGGTTGTCGCGCGATGATGCCTCATCTTTCCTGAACACTTATCTGGCCAAGGGCATGCTGGCACAGGATCCGTTTATCTCGCTGGATCAGGATGGGGTCGGGGACCTCATTCGTATGGGCGTGGCACGGGGCCGCGCTGAACGCCCGGATATAAAACTGGGCATATGCGGCGAACACGGCGGTGATCCGGCCTCGATCGGTTTTTGCGAAAAAACCGGCCTGGATTACATATCCTGTTCTCCCTATCGGGTGCCGATTGCCCGCCTGGCCGCAGCACAGGCCGCTTTGCGGCGCGCCAGAAAAAAGGCACAGAAAAAAAGAAAAGTAGCCAATAGCGTGTAATGCGCGGAAAATTATCCCCCACTATCTATTAACCATAGAAAAATAATCCCTAACTGTGGGCTTGACTGGCAAGGCGACGCTCCTTAAGTGCTCGCCAGTTAGGGCATTATTAAGCATGTCACGCTATTTTTTGACGATGCAGTTGTAAGCCACATGGAAAACTCAGGAATACGATGGCGAAGCTACGGTCATACAGGCAGCCAAAATGGCGTGCCATTTTAAGGCCAGAAACGGGGCTGGCAGTGTTGGCCGCATCACTGACTTTGGCGTTACCAATGATGCTGGGCATGACCGCCCAGCGCGGGGCCGAGCAGCTGGACAACACAATCTGGAAAGCTTTTGCGCAGGAGTTTCTGCAAGAAACGCCAAAGCTGGATACATCTCCAATTACCTCCGATGCGCTTGCCTATGCACAGGTCTTTGCAGTGGATGGCAAAAAAGCAGCGATGCAGCAGGATTTGCAGATCATGGCATCGCTGGAAACCTTTACAAAAGCGCATATTGAAAAAGCCGCTACGCAGGAAAAGGCCCTCAACTGCATGTCTATGGCCATCTATTATGAGGCCCGCAGCGAGAGCGTGTCCGGACAGCTGGCCGTAGCGCAAGTAGTATTGAACCGGGTGAAGCACAGGGCCTACCCGGACAATATCTGTGATGTGGTGTTTGAGGGCTCTACGCGGGCCACCGGTTGCCAGTTTACGTTTACCTGTGATGGCTCCATGCGCGCTTTGCCACGCCAGACGGGCTGGGATCGCTCACGCAAAGCCGCCATTCATGCCATGCTGGGTATGTCAGATGTCACCATTGGCCGGGCAACACATTATCATACCGTTGAGGTGAAGCCCTATTGGTCCAGTACTTTGCTGCGCACTGCCAATATTGGCATGCATGTCTTTTACCGTTTCCCATCCCGGCGGGAAAAAGCCCTGCTGATGGACGCAGCCTACAAATCCTGACCTGGACTGTATTGTTATTGAGAACAAAAAAGGCGGCCCGATGGGGCCGCCTTTTTCCGTTAAGACAGTGGGCTGTCTACCCGCGAATGGCAAACCGGGCATAGAAGAATTGCCCAGGAATTGGATAAAGCGTGCCGTCAAAGCTGTTTAAGTCACAGGTAAAACAGACAGGCGTTGAGCTATCCAGAACATTGTTGACCCCGATGGTTATTTTGGTTTCACGGCCGAAAAGATCCTGCGGAGACCAGCTGGCCTGAATATCCGTATAGAATTTCGAGCCGATGATATTGGTCCCACCGGTAGCATCCGTGCAAAGGTCAGGAGCCAGAGCCACAATGGAACCCGGGCAGGCCTCATTCAGCTTGCTTAGATAGCGCACTGAAATTGCACCGCCCCAATCCCCTTTTGCCCAATCCGTAATGAAGGTGGACTTATAGTGATTAAAGCCCCGTTCAGGTGAGCCAAGCTCAAAACCATCGCGTTTGATGGAGGTAAACCCTGTCGAAGTGGGGACGCGCTCATTGTATTTGTCGAGGTAGGTGTTAAGCCACTGAAAGCTGAACTGACCCAACGAACTCTCTTCCAAAGCCAGTTTGACGGACCAGTCAAAACCAGAAGTGGTTATGCCGCCAATATTGCTAAGCAGGCTGTTAAAGCCATTGATCGTGCCCGAAGCCGTGCGGTTAATGCCGTTGCAGAGCACCGGATCCAGCGTTGCTACGCATGAATTCAGCTTGGTTTGCGGATCTGGGGGCTGGATCGCACCATTGATTTTGATGTGATAATAATCTGCTTCGAAGACCAGTGCGCTGACCCCTGGCATATTTTCAGCCCATGAGGCGTCATAAACAAAGCCAAAGTTATAGCTGTTGGATGTTTCCGGTTGCAGGGCGGTGTTGCCGCCGGTTTGCACCCCGATCTGTGCGCCAAATTGTACATAGCTGCCGTCTGTGGGAACGCCCAAAGCACCGCAATTGGCGATGGTTTGTGAGCTTGCCGCAACCCCGGTACCCTGGGGTGCAAGGCCCAACAAATCAGAACAAGGGTCTTCAAGGGTCGAGTCAAAGCGAGAACCGGTATTAAACAATTCGCCAATGCCTGGTGCGCGGAAGCCTTCGGACCAGGAACCACGAAGTAAAAGGTCGTCATTAACGCGCCAGTTACCGCCGGCTTTGTAAACCTCGTTGGAGCCAAACAAATTGTAATCAGACGCTCGTACCGCGCCACTGAAGCTCAGCTGCTGCATAAATGGCAGGTCAGCAAGCAGGGGCACATTGATTTCGCCATAAAGCTCGCTGACATTAAATCCACCGCTGGTCGGTGATGACGGCACACCTGCGGTTTCACCAGCAGTTACAACAGCATCGGGGATAAAAAAGCCTTCCTGGTGACGTCGTTCAAAGCCTGCGGCAAAACCAACAGGACCAGCGGGCAAGTCTATCAGGTCGCCAGTGACATTGAAGGTGAAGTCAAACTGTTGTTGCTCGCTTTCATCTTTTTGCACAAAAGTGACGAAATCCAGCATTTCCTGTGTAATGGAGCCCTCACCATTTGGTCCCTGACCACCAAGGTAGTTAAAGGGCGTACAGCCACCAATACCGGCTCCGGTAGTCGGGTCAATACATAGATCCAACGGCCCCAGTGCACGTTTCAGCTTGGCCGCATTGAAGGCACCGGTCTTACGCTGGTTGGCCTGCGCCTGGGRAAAACTGACATTGGTATCCCAATAGAAATCGCGGCCACCCAGGTTAACTTTGCCATCAAGAGTGGCTCCAACAAACCAGGTGTCTACATTTTGTTTGAACAGGCGCGGCCCGGCTTCAATGGGACGACGCCCCGCAAAAACAAAATTGCTGGCATCCAGTGAGAAACCAAATGGATTAAACGGGTTGGTGACATCAATCCCGATGGTGTCCATTATGTTGCCATTGCCGGCTTCTGGGCCAATGAATAGAGGTTCCGGTGCGGCCCTGTTTTGTGACCGTCGGTTTGTATAGCTGCCGACAAGCCGCAATGTGATGTTTTCGGTTACATCATGTTCGGCTTTGGCAAATAAATTTAGACGTTTATTTGGAGTTTGTATGAAGTTAAACGGCTGGAAATTAAAGCGATCGGACACGGTAAAGGCATGGAAATCTCCGCCGGTCGGATTGAATGGATCATAAACGGGCAGGGTGTTGCCATCATTCAGGGCACCATTATTCAAAGTAATGTCATGAGTGACGCCTGTGTTCGGGTCAACAAAGAATAGCCGGGACTGCGGTGTGCCTGAGCTACACGTTGCCAGGCATTTACCTGCGCCCGCGATAGGAAATTCAGATATTGCACGGTCACCGGCGGCCACATCTTTTTGGCGCGTGTAGGACATGTCAAAAAGCACACGGGTTTTATTGCCACTGGCACCAAAGCTGGCTTCATAGCTCTGGGTTTCACCATCGCCTTTGTCAAACAGGCCATAATAGCCGTTTGCCCGAAAGCCCTCAAAGTCTGTGCGCGTAATAATATTTACAACGCCAGCAATGGCATCAGAACCATAAATCGGTGAAGCGCCATCTTGCAGGATTTCAATCCGCGAGATAATGCCAGCGGGGATGGTATTCAGGTCAACAGAACCGGGAACGCCACTGGCCGAAGAGCCGTTAATCCAGCGTTTGCCGTCGACCAGAACCAGTGTGCGTTTTGCTGAGAGATTGCGCAGGTCAATTTGTGAAGCGCCGGCACCAATGCCGCTGCCGTCTGGTGGAAAGCCCAAATTACCCGAAGAGTTATTGGTGGTGTTGATGGAGGACCCCGTAACCGGCAGGCGCTGTAAAACGTCCGCGATAGAGGTCAAACCTGTTCTTTCAACATCGTCGGATGTGATGTTTTGAATAGGATTTGGCATGTTTAATGGGTTTTGGTGGATGCGTGAACCGGTCACCACGATTGTGTCTTCACTGTCATCTGCAGTTTGTGCAATTGCAGGCAGGGCACCAGATGCTATCAGTGCAGCCACTGAAGAAAATAGCGCAATTTTTTGCTGTTTTTTTGTCATTATTATAGAGCTCCCTCTTTGTTTAAGTTGTTGTCCCCTTTCTGATGCTTGTCCCCATAATGATCATATACCTGCCTTGGCAYCTGAGTCCATACGGATGGGTAGGTTTATCTTAGGATTAAATGATTTATATATTTCAATATATTAGTGTTMGCTAATATTACRCATAGACAATATTGCAATTTGTCTTGTCGGCGCGATGCTTGATCAAGTAGAGGCTTTTGGCTTATTTCAGGGTGCCACCATGGATCAAGGTGTCATAATCTTCGATCATCTGGCGGGAGATATCTGCCGGAATGTATGAAATTCCCTTGATTTCATTTACAGGGGTGATTTCAACGGCTGAACCAACAATAAAGCATTCCGAAAAACTGGAAAGTTCATCGGGCATGATATGGCGTTCGTGAACGGTCAGATTACGCACCTTGGCGATTTCCATTACGGTGGCCCGGGTGATGCCGTCCAGTATCCATTCCGGGCTGGGGGTGTGCAGCTCGCCATCGCGCACAAAGAAAATATGCGCCCCGGTGCATTCTGCGACTCGGCCTTCGTAGTCCAGCATCAGTGCATCATCATAACCCGCCTCAGAGGCAGCATCTTTGGACATGGTGCAGATCATATATAGCCCGGCGGCCTTGGCTTTGACGGGTGCACACGCCGAAGGCGGGCGACGCCAGTCTGCAATGGCCAGCCGTATGCCTTTCATTTTGTCAGCAAAATAGGTGGTCATCTCCCAAATGGCGATGGCGGCATGGATGGTGTTGCCCTTGGCCGAAACCCCCAATTGTTCGGCGCCGCGCCAGGCCACGGGGCGCACATAGGCTTGCTCGATGCCGGAACGCTCTCGCAATTCGCTTTTGGCGTTTTCAATGTCTTCTACGCTGTAGGGTAGCTCAAAGCCCATCAACCGGCATGAATTAATCAGGCGTCTGGTATGGTCCAGGCTTTTGAAGATATTACCGCCATAGGCGCGTTCACCCTCAAATACTGAAGAGCCATAATGCAAACCATGAGTTTGCACGGAAATTACCGCTTTATCATAATTAATGAAATCGCCATCAAACCAGAGTTTGCCACTGGTTTGCCGAAATAAAAGTTTATTGGCCATAACGTACTCATCTAGCTTGCTGCGGACTCATAAATACACCATGGGCCAAATGGTGGCGCTATGTCCACAACCCAAAGTGTGGTGTTAGGCCTCAATCATGCCTGATCGTCTGCCTTTGCTGCAATTTCTTGCTTTTCCGGTTGGGCGAACCTTTAATGGGCATTGCAAACCGGTTCCGGGCATGGGGTGAAGACAATCGAACAGGAAAAACCACATTTGCTGATCGTTGATGATGACGACCGCATACGGTCGTTATTGAAAACCTATTTGTCAAAGCATGGTTATCGCCTGTCCACGGCGGCAAATGCGGCGCGGGTGCGCCGATTGTTCAAGGCGATGGCGTTTGATCTTGTGGTGCTGGATATCATGATGCCGGGCGAGGATGGCATCAGCCTGACCCGTTTTATCCGCGAGACCAGCACCATTCCGGTTTTGCTGCTCACCGCACGGGGGGCGCCCGATGAACGCATAGAAGGCCTGCGGGCCGGGGCGGATGATTATCTTTCCAAACCCTTTGAGCCAGAGGAATTGCTCTTGCGCATCGGCGCCATCCTGCGCCGCCAGAACACGCATTTTAATGATGGGTCCATGTTATGTTTTGGGCCGTGGTGCTTTATGCCATCAACGGGCGAGTTGACCGGCGCTGAGGGACGGGTGTCCCTTACCGATAGCGAGGCGCGACTGTTGGCGGCATTGGCGCGTCGCCCGGGCGAGGCCTTTAGCCGCGAAGATTTGTCACGCGATACTGCCGCTGTCGAGCGCTCGGTGGATGTACAGATTGCGCGCTTAAGACGCAAGATTGAGGAAAACCCACGCTTTCCACAATTTTTGCAAACCGTGCGCGGGGCAGGGTATCGCCTGCTGGCGCAATATGCTGCTGAGCCATCAGACGTATGATCTTGCCTGAAAAAATCACCGCGCTGCGGCATCAGATTTTCAAGCGTCGCCGCTTGCGCGATATCACGCCAAAGGGGCTGTTTGGCCGCTCATTGCTGATTGTCGCTTTGCCGGTGGCGCTGATGCAAATTGCGGTTTTGTGGATGTTTTTTGATTCGCAATGGGAAACTGTGACCACGCGCCTGTCCGAGGGCGTGGCCGGGGATGTGGCGGTCATCGTGGCGCAATATGACAAGGACCCCAKCKYKSWMARCCNYGSCRCMKCYSWSKRYKYTSGSWMTSRRRAAARTGNNAGCCTCTCGGTGGTCTTTCAACCCAATGAGAAATTGCCAACCAGCATACGTTCGTCCTTGTTTTCAGTTTTGGATCGCACCTTGCGACAAGCACTCGATGCTAAATTAAAGGCCCCGTTCTGGTTCGATACCACGCGCTATCCGGCCTATGTGGATATCCGGGTGCAGACCCGGGGCGGGCAGTTGCGGTTCATTGCGCCGCGCGACAAGGTATTTTCCACCAGCGGCCATATAYTCGTGTTCTGGCTGATCGCCGCGACCTTTATCCAGACCAGCATTGCCATCATATTTATTCGCAATCAGGTCCGGCCGATACAGCGCCTTGCCAATGCTGCCGAGCGTTTTGGCCGGGGGCAGGATGATCCGAACTTTTCTCCCTCAGGTGCTCGTGAAGTGCGCCAGGCGGCGGCGGCCTTTCTGGAAATGAAAGATCGGATCGAGCGCTTTGTCGACCAGCGCACGGTGATGCTGGCCGGGGTCAGCCATGATTTGCGCACCCCCCTGACTCGCCTGAAACTGCAATTGGCATTGCTGGAACAAAACAGTGATCTGGCCGAGGCACGTCAGGATTTGCGGGAAATGGAACGCATGCTGGATGGCTATCTTTCCTTTGCCCGCGATGAGGTTGAAGAAGAAACGGTTTTGGTTGATCTGGCGGCGCTGCTTGACTCCAAAGTTTCCAATGCCAAACGCGCCGGTGCACACATAGATGCCGATCTAGAGGCGGATTTATGGGTGTCCGGKCGTCAACAGGCCCTGGGGCGCTGTATTGGCAATCTTCTTGATAATGCGGTGCGTTATGGCGAACACGCCTATATCAGCATGCGACGAGATCAGGATGGCGTAGAAATTATCATCGAAGATAATGGCCCCGGCATTGAAGAACATCTTTATGAAGAGGCCTTTGCCCCCTTTAATCGGCTGGATCCGGCGCGTAACCTAAATACTGATGGTGTCGGTCTGGGCCTGTCAATCGCTCGCGATATTGCCCGCTCTCATGGCGGCGATATTGTGTTGGGACGATCAGAACGTGGCGGCCTTCATGCGGTATTGCGCCTACCCTTGCAGGATTAGGCCCGGATCCTAGGACTGAGAGCCCAATTGGCTGGACCGGCGCGCAGCGCTGTTCACGGCCCGGCGCATCATTTCGGCAAACCCGCCAGAACCCATCAACACATCCATGGCTGCCGCCGTTGTGCCGCCAGGAGAGGTAACCTCGGCGCGTAAAATAGCTGGATCACAGCCGCGCTGGCGCAATAATTCACCCGCCCCGGCCACGGTTTCGCAGGCCAGTTTTTTGGCAAGTTCCGGGTCCAGCCCTTCGGCTACACCGGCCACAGCTAAGGCTTCAGCCAACAAGAAGACATAGGCAGGGCCTGAACCGGAAACTGCGGTTACCGCATCCAGTGTTTTTTCTTCAACCACTTCTTCGGCCATACCACTGGCGCTCAGCAGAGCATGTGCCTGTGCGCGCGCTGCCTTATCAGCGCCAGGCCCCGTCACAAAAACGGTGGCGCCCCGGCCAATGGCCGCGGGCATGTTGGGCATGGCACGTACCAGAGGGCGGGAACCAAACACTTCGTTCAACCGGTTCAGAGTGACCCCTGCGGCAACCGATATAATAAGGGTTGTTTTTGGCAGAATGCGCGCCAGTGTTTGTCCGACCTCGGGGATCAGTTTTGGCTTAACGGCCAATACCAGCGTTTCCAGAAGGCTGGCTTGTTCACTTTCCAGTTCTGGTATGATCACAATTTTCAGCTGTTCAGCCAGTTTTTGGGCGGCTTCGGATGGGTTTGGATCAACAATTACCAGCCAGCCTTGTTTGGAGATCAAACCCTGTTTGATCCAGCTTTTGGCCAGGGCCAGGCCCATATGACCGGCCCCGATCAGGGCAAGGCGGGGTTTGCGAACCATCAGGCTTCTCCTGCGGTTTCAAACAAGGCCGCTTCTACGGCCTCGCTGGGTGTCTTGCCAGCCCATAGAACAAAATTCAGTGCCGGGATCAGGCGTTCGGCTGCGGCGCTGGCGGCATTGGTCATGGCTGCCAATTGCCCCGGGGTGGGCAGGGTGGTATCGGGCAGAGGCAAGGCATGGCGATAAATAATGGTGCCGTCTTCGCTCCATAAATCAAAATGCCCGCTGGCCAGACGTTCGTTGATCCGTACCAACAGGTCACAGACATCCGGGCGGCGACGCTGTTTAATCTTGGCATCGATGCCAAGGCACAGGTGCAATACTTCGTTTTCGGGGCGCCAGGCAAACCACAAGGGATAGTCACACCATTGGCCGGGTACGGAAAAGTGAATTTCCTGTTCGCCAATGCGTTCAAAGCCAACTTCTTCCGCCGTTAGAATGTACTCTACCAGATCCAGGGGATCATTGGTGACGGAAATGTTCTCAAACGAAACGTCCACTATGGGCTTCCTTATGCGTAAAGAGGGTATCGAATCGCCCCCCGACATTCAAACGGTAGCGGGGAGGCGGGGGCATGAGCAATGCCTTGAGGCCAGAATTAAGCTTTGGCGTGTAGGTTATGGAGAAAAATMAATCAGGTCTTTGTCTTGCGCGCCCGTGTTCCGGGAACCGCTGTTTTCTTGCCCGCTTTCTTTAAGCCGTCAATCTCTGCACGCAGTGCCTGATTGTCATCATGCAGCTTTTGAGTCAGGGTTTTCAGGGTTTCGAACTCTTCGCGGCTGACCAGATCCATATCGGCAATAAAGCGATCAGCCTGGGCGCGGAAAATGGATTTTATTTCCTCACCGGCCCCGGCGGCGGCCCCGGCGGCGCTGGTCATTATATCGGCAAGGTCATCAAAAATTGGACTGCGGGTTTGCATGGTCGCCTCTTGAGCTATGCACATGGCACACGGTATAGCGCTATATGGGCTGCGCAAGCGGTTTAGGCAATGCTATAGAAGCCATTAAAGCGCAGATAGAGAAGCGAGAAACCCAGACATGCCAGACTTTAATTGTTCGCCAATTCCCGGCTTCAGCCCTGTTATCATACACTTGTTCGGCCCCATTTCGCTTCGCTGGTATTCGCTGGCCTATATTGTCGGCCTGGTGCTGGGCGCGTGGGTTTTTCATCACCTTATGAAAAACACCGCTCTTTGGGCTTTGCCAGGCAAAAAAGGCACACCGCCGGCGTCGCCGGCGATCACCGAAGATCTGCTGTTTTGGTGCACGCTGGGCATTATCATTGGCGGACGATTGGGGTTTATTCTGTTGTACCGTACCGAATGGATCTGGGAACAGCCGATTTCCATATTGAAGACATGGACCGGGGGGATGTCGTTTCATGGCGGCGCTTTAGGGGCGCTGCTGGCGGTGCTCTATGTTGCATATTCGCGCAAAATCCAACCGCTTCGTCTGGCTGATGCCGTGGCCACTGTGGCCCCGATTGGCCTGTTTTTTGGTCGCCTTGCCAATTTTATAAATGGTGAATTGTATGGCCGCCCCTGGGACGGGGCTTGGGCGATGCGTTTTCCCTGTGATGAAAATGCGGCCATGCCTTTGCGCCATCCCAGCCAGCTTTACGAGGCAGCGCTGGAGGGGATCGTACTGTTTATTATCTTGCGCATCGCCATTACCCGGTTTCGCACCCTGACCCGGCCAGGCCTGACAACGGGGATGTTTATGTTGGGCTATGGGGTGTTTCGCACGGCGGTGGAGTTTGTGCGCGAACCCGATGCCGGGCTGATCTTTGGTCTGACCCGGGGCATGACCTATTCCATCCCGTTATGGCTGGGGGGGCTGATTCTGATCACTCTGGCCGTTAAACATCCCCCCGTTGCAAAATGAGCGAAACCCTATCCAAACGTCTGGCCGCGCGCATTCGGGCGGGCGGGCCGATCAGCGCCGGTGTGTATTTAAACGAAGCCCTGTTTGATCCCTGCGAGGGGTTTTACGCCACCAAAGACCCCATTGGTGCCGGCGAGGATTTTATCACCGCCCCGGAAGTCAGCCAGATATTTGGCGAGCTGATCGGCCTGTGGCTGGCCGGATGCTGGCAGGCTATGCAAAGGCCATCGCCAGTGCGTCTGGTGGAATTTGGTCCCGGCCGGGGCACGATGATGAAAGATATTTTACGTGCTGCCCGCGCTGTGCCGGGCTTTGCCAAAGCATTGGATGTTAACCTGATCGAGGCCAGCCCGGCTCTGATTAATGTTCAGGCGGGCATGCTGGGTTCGGCACCGTGCCCGGTGAACTGGGTACATGCCCTCAAAGACGTGCCGTCCGGCCCCTGCCTGATTGTTGCCAATGAATATCTGGATTGCCTGCCTATACGCCAGTTTGTGCGCCAGAATGGCGCGTGGTTTGAGCGAATGGTGGATGTGGATGAGACGGGTGATTTTGGCTTTGTGATCAGCAGTGCCCCGGCATCCGCTCCAGAAATTGATATGATCCCCCCCGATTTAAGGGATAGCGAAGACGGGGCATTGGTCGAGGTGCGCCCCGCCATCGCCTTGATGATGGACGAATTGGCCACCCGCTTTACCGCCGATCCGGGGGCGGCGCTGTTTATCGATTACGGCCCGGCAAAAAGCGAGCCGGGCGATACCTTGCAGGCCATTGCTGGCCACGAAAAAGTTGATCCATTGGTCGCGCCCGGCAGTGCCGATCTGACCACGCGTGTGGATTTTGCCGAGATCGCGCGTGCCGCCAATACCGCCGGGCTAAGCGTGGCTGGTCCGGTGAGCCAGGGGCAATGGCTGAAACGTCTGGGGCTGGAATATCGCGCCGCCGATCTGATGCGTAAAAATCCGAATCAGAAGCAAAAGCTGGCGCGCCAGGTGCATCGCCTGATGGATGAAAAGCAAATGGGGGATTTGTTCAAAGTGATGGCGGTCTACGCTAAAGACCTGCCCGCGCCCGAAGGCTTTGATGTATGAAAACGCCCCCGGTTTTTTTGGCAAAAATCCTTCGCCAAGACCTCATAAAACATGGATTTTTCGGGCGGTGCGGCGGAGTATCCACCGGACTGTATGCCAGCCTGAATACCGGGCGTGGCTCATCGGATGATCCGGCGCATATAGAGGAAAACCGAACCCGCATTGCCCACGCCATGGGGGTGGCGGATGATCACTTAACCGGCGTCTATCAGGTGCATTCCGCCAAGGTGGTCACCGTTAATGCGCCATGGCCAGACACGCCGCCAAAGGCCGATGCGCTGGTCAGCGCTACGCCGGAGCTGGCCCTTGGCATTCTGACCGCCGATTGTGCGCCGGTATTGTTTGCTGACCCCAAAGCGCGGGTGATAGGCGCGGCCCATGCGGGATGGCGCGGGGCGCTGGACGGGGTGCTGGAGGCCACTGTGGCGGCGATGATTGACCTGGGGGCAAACCGGCAAAACATCCAGGCCGCCATTGGCCCCTGTATCGCCCAGGCCAGCTATGAGGTTGGGCCGGAATTTCTGGATAACTTTATCCATAATGATCCGGGCTATCAGCGGTTTTTTGCTAGCGGGGCGGGGGACCGCTGGCATTTTGATCTGGAAGACTTTTGTGCGCACCGATTGTCTGCGGCGGGGCTGAACAGCATAGAAAAAAAGTCTCTGGATACCTGCATACTGGAAGACGAATTTTTTAGTTACCGGCGGGCCACACTTGGGGGCGAATCGGACTATGGACGCAATATCAGCGTCATCTTGATGCAAAAGGGCTGAGCACAGGCATTGACGTGCAGGACCGCACACGGCACACGGCGCGCAGGTGCATATTGGGGGAAGTTTCCATGAAACTGTTAACGGCAAATTCCAATCGTTCTTTGGCCAAAGGCATTGCTGGCGTTCTGGATCTCCCCCTGACCAAAACCAATGTACGGCGCTTTGCCGACAATGAAATTTACGCCGCAATCGAGGAAAATGTTCGCGGGCAGGATGTGTTCATCATCCAGTCCACATCCTTTCCCGCCAATGACCATTTAATGGAATTGCTGATCTGTATGGATGCGCTGAAACGCGCCAGCGCCCGGCGCATAACGGCGGTGTTGCCGTATTTTGGCTATGCCCGCCAGGATCGCAAATCCGAGGGACGCACGCCCATTTCCGCCAAACTGGTGGCGAATCTGATCACCATTGCCGGGGCAGACCGGGTGCTAACCATGGATCTGCACGCGGGTCAGATACAGGGCTTTTTCGATATTCCCGTGGATAATCTTTTTGCCGGGCCGGTCTTGCGTGAAGACATTCGCGAAAACTATGGCACCAAAAACCTGATGCTGGTTTCCCCCGATGTCGGCGGGGTGGTGCGCGCGCGCGGTATCGCCAAGCGTCTGGATGCGGATATTGCCATTGTCGATAAACGCCGCTCGGGGCCGGGCAAGTCCGAAGTGATGAACATTATCGGCGATGTGAAGGGGCGCAAATGCATCCTTATTGACGATATCGTCGACAGCGGCGGCACATTGGTCAACGCTGCCCACGCGCTTCTTGAGCAAGGGGCCACCGAAGTTGCCGCCTATTGCAGCCACGGCGTGTTATCGGGAAAAGCGGCTGAGAAAATTGACAAGTCCGAACTGAAAGAACTGGTCATCACCGATTCCATCGAACAACCCATGGCCGTCAAACAGGCCAGGAAAATCCGAGAAATTTCTGTGGCACCGCTACTGGGCAAAGCCATCCGGCGCATCGCCAATGAAGAATCAGTCTCCATGCTTTTTGATTGAAGCTATTACTTAATTGCCTGCAATTTGATCAATTGGCCCTCTGATCCATTGGTCAGGACATAAAGTGCGCCGTCCGGGCCGTTACGAACATCGCGAATGCGGGCCTCCAGACTTTCCAGCAGTTTTTCCTGTGCCATTACCTTGGTGCCGCGAAATTTCACCCGGCGTAAATGCTGTCCGGCGAGCGCCCCGGCAAACACATCGCCCTGCCATTGGGGAAATTGATCGCCGGTATAAAACGCCATGCCGGATGGCGCGATCGAGGGGGTCCAGTGCAGGATGGAGTTCGCCATGCCCGGGCGCTTGGTATAGTCCGTTATAATAGCCCCCGAATAATCAATGCCAAAGGTGGCCTTGGGCCAGCCATAGTTTTTCCCRGCTTCGATAATGTTGATCTCATCGCCGCCCATGGGGCCGTGTTCGTGCTCCCACAATGCGCCGGTGCGCGGGTTCAGCGCCATGCCTTGTGGATTGCGATGGCCATAGGAATAAATCTCTGGCGCGGCAYYCTTTTGGCCAATAAACGGGTTGTCATCGGGGATTTTGCCATCCGGGTAGATGCGGATAATGGTGCCAAAATGGGTGGCGAGATTTTGCGCTTCTTTCATATAATGAAAGCCCTCGCCTATACTGGCAAAGAGGTATCCGTCACGGTCAAAGACGATACGCGAGCCAAAATGCGCGCCGTCCTTTTTCTTGGTGGTGTTGGCGCGAAAGATAACCTGTAAATCCTTGATGGCGTTGTCTTCAAGGCGGCCACGGGCAATCTCGGTATGGTTGGATTTTTTGGTGCCAGCCGCATAGGTGAAATAGACCAGATGGTCGGTCTCAAAGCTCGGCGAAAGCACCACATCCAGCAAACCGCCCTGTTGCAGCACCAGCGGTTCTGGCGCGCCCGGAATATCCGTGACCTTACCGCTTTGCAGATTTACCCGCACCAGSCCGCCCGGGCGCTGGGTGATCAGGGCATCGCCATCTGGCAAAAATGCCAGTCCCCAGGGGGTGTCCAGATCCTTGGTAATCTCAACAATTTCAAAATCCGCCTGGGCGCTGTGTTCAACCCCAATGACCGTTGGCTCGGCCAGCGCCTGACTGGCCAAACCCACTGTCAACAATACAAGAATGCYCCGAAAACTCATGGCCTATTTCACTTCKATAGTGATGGGGGTTGAGGCGCGCACATTGGCTATCGGCACATGGCTGTAATCCCCCAGCATCAGTTGCAAGGTGTGTTTGCCAGCGGACAGGTCCAGTACCACTTCGGTCTGGCCGCCGCCAAAATGGCGATGCTGGGCATCCGAAGGAATGGCATATTCTTTTTCTTCGGCGCTAAGGGCGGTATCGATCAACAAATGATGGTGGCCGGTTTTTGCCTTTTCCACCCCGGCAGGCGCTACTCCATAGCCATAAAGACCAAACACCACCCGAAACGGCGAGCTGACCACATCACCATTGTGCAGATTGACGATATAAACGGCGGGCCCGGCATCGGCATGGGGGTTTGCATCAGGGGCACTGGCCAGCGAGGGGGCGGCCATAGCCATAGCGGCAATCAATAGCGTGGCGCTGGCCCCTAAAGTGGTAAAGAGTTTCATTATAGTCTCCAATGTTTCAGTATTTTTGTAACATTATCACATATCGTCAGCGCGCGCTTTCAGTTTTTGTGATGTTGGGCAGCTCAGCACTCTCTGCGTCATCTTCCATCTGTAAATCCCCGATTTTTTCGCTGCGGGATTTGATTTTATTGGTGGAAATGAGGATCTGGCCAATGTCGCGTTTGGATTGCTCAAAATGCGTGTCCAGTTTCTTTACCCGCTCATCTAGGCGAGAAATATCATCCAGCAACACTTCGACCTCGCGTTGGATCACATGGGCCTGTTCGCGCATTTGTGCGTCCTTCATCACCGCGCGCATGGTGTGAAGGGTGGCCATAAAGGTGGTGGGGGCAACAATGGCCACACCGGCGCGAAAGCTTTTTTCGATAATATCGGGAAAATGTGTATGCAGGTCCATGTAAATCGCTTCGGACGGCAAAAACATGATGGCCGGTCTGGATATATTTTCGGCGGGCAGGTATTTTTCGGCAATGTCGCGCACATGCTTGTTCACAGCTGCGGTGAACAACTTGCCGGCGGCTTTTTTGGCATCCGGGTCCGGGGCATCATTCATCACGCGCCAGTTTTCCAATGGAAACTTTGAATCCACCGCAATGTCATCATTGGGTGCGGGCAGGCGGATCAGGCAATCCACCCGGGTATGGTTACTCAAGGTTTCCTGAAACCTATAGGCGCTGGGGGGTAGAAARGTTTTGACCAGATCCTGCATTTGTATTTCGCCAAAGGCTCCGCGTGCCTGTTTGTTGGACAAAAGCGCCTGAAGGCCGGTGACCTCATGGCTTAAGGTTTCGATATTTTTTTGCGCCCGGTCGATCAGGGCTAGCCGCTCGGCTAGCGTTTTCAAGTGCACCCCGGTTTTTTCGCCGCTTTTCTCCAGGCCCTCGCTCAGACGCTTGCCCATCTTGTCCAGGCGTTCGTCCAAGGTGCGTTTCAGTTCCCCATGGCCGCTTTGCGTCCCAGCGGCCATCTGTTCCAGCGCCCCGCGCAAGGCCGCCTGTTGTTCTGCCATTTGTGCTATTTGTGCCTGCAAAGCCGGATCACCGCGCTGGGAATTGCGCATCACCAGCCCGCTGACGACAAGCGCCAGAACAATGGCCAAGGCTGCGCTTAAGCCGATGAGCAGGAGCGGGGAGGCGGCAAGGTTCGTCAATTGTTCTTCCATAAATATACTCTATACCTGATTCGCAGGTCAGGCGATTGCCCATGTGGATGCTTGACGAAAACCGTTTGACTTCCTAGGTCAAGACTATGGCCATTAGAGASATCCTTATTGTTCCCAATCCTGTGCTGAAACAGGTATCAAAGTCTGTAGAGCAGGTGGATGATGACACCCGTGCGCTGATGGATGATATGCTGGAAACCATGTATGACGCCCCGGGCATCGGGCTGGCCGCCATTCAGGTGGGCGTACCCCAGCGCATTATAGTGATGGACATTGCGGGCAAGGCCGAAGAGCCAAACCCGCAATATTTCGTCAATCCGGAAATTCTGGAAGATGTGGAGGAGACCTTGCCCTGGGAAGAGGGCTGTCTTTCCGTGCCGGATTATTACGAAGAGGTGGAGCGCCCGGGTCGGGTGAAAATCCGTTATCTTGGTTATGACGGCAAGCAAGTCACCGAATGGGCCGAAGGCCTCTATGCGGTGTGTATCCAGCATGAAATGGATCATTTGAACGGGGTTCTCTTCATCGACCATTTGTCGCGGTTAAAGCGCCAGCGCGCTATTCGCAAAGTGCAAAAGGCGGCCCGGGATAAAGCGCTGGAAGCGGCGGAATAAACCCAATATGGCATTGCGCATCGCCTTTATGGGAACGCCGGATTTTGCCGTGCACGTCTTGGCGGCGCTGGCCAAGACCGATCATGAAATTGTTTGTGTTTATACCCAGCCACCGCGCCCGGCGGGGCGGGGCAAGGCTTTGCGCCAAAGCGCGGTGCATGATCTGGCACAATCGCTGGGCCTGCCCGTGCAAACTCCCATAACCCTGCGCGATGTCGATGAACAGGCTGCTTTCGCTGCCCTTGATCTGGATGTGGCGATCATTGTCGCCTATGGGCTGATCCTGCCGCTCGAAATACTAGAGGTCCCTCGCTTTGGCTGTCTGAACCTGCATGGATCGCTTTTGCCGCGCTGGCGTGGTGCCGCCCCGATCCAGCGCGCCATTATGGCGGGGGATAGCGTTACCGGCGTACAGGTGATGCAGATGGAAGAAGGGCTGGATACCGGCCCGGTTCTGATGAGCCAGCGTGTGGACATTGCCGCCGATGACACGGCGGGGCGCCTGCATGACAAACTGGCCGCCGCCGGGGCAGCCCTGATGCCAAAGGCGCTGGATGCGCTGGAAGTGGGCGCATTGCAGGGCACGGCGCAATGCGAAGACGGGGTCACCTACGCCCATAAAATTGATAAAAAGGAAGCGCGTATTGACTGGGCTAAACCGGCCGAAGAGCTGGATAGGCTGATCCGTGGCCTGTCTCCCTTTCCGGGGGCATGGTTCGAGCTATCTACACCCAAAGGGGCCGCCAAAGAGCCAGTCCGCGTCAAGGTGTTGATGGCCGTGCCCGAGGCAGGGCATGGCGCGCCTGGCGAGGTGCTGGATGATCATTTACTGATTGCTTGTGGGCAGGGGGCTTTGCGCCTCACGCGCCTGCAACGGGCTGGCAAGGGCGTGCAGGCGGCCGCAGACTTTCTGCGCGGTCAGGGCGTACCAAAAGGCACACAATTGTCATGACCCGCTTTAAACTGACCATAGAATATGACGGGGCGCCCTATAGTGGCTGGCAGCGACAGGATGGCCAACCCACCGTACAGGGTGAGCTGGAACGCGCCGCCAGCGCGCTGGAAGAAGTGCCGGTACAGATATTCGGGGCCGGGCGCACCGATGCCGGTGTGCATGCTTTGGGCCAGGTGGCTCATGTGGACATGATCAAGGATTTGCGCCCCGATACGGTGCGCGACGCGTTAAACCACCATCTGGGCAATAATCCGATTTCGGTATTGTACGCAGAAACCGTCAATGACGATTTTGAAGCCCGTTTTGGCGCGATAGAGCGCACCTATCTCTATCGGTTGATTGATCGCCGCCCACCTTTAGCGCTGGATCGGGGCCGGATATGGCGCGTGCCGCAATCTCTGAATGTAACGAGGATGGACAAAGCGGCCCAAGTGCTGATCGGCCCTCATGACTTTACCACCTTTCGCGATGTGCAATGCCAGGCCAAAACCCCTATGCGCACGCTGGATGAAATCCGCATCAGCCGGGTTGGCGAGGAAATTCATTTATTCTTCTCGGCGCGCTCCTATCTGCATCGCCAGGTGCGCTCTATCACTGGCTCTCTGGTTGAAATTGGTACAGGAAAATGGGGGCCCGAAGATCTGCAACAGGCCTTGCAGGCTTGCGATCGCTCGGCCTGTGGCCCTGTGGCTCCGGCGCATGGGCTTTATCTGAACACAGTGTGTTATTGATGGCTTCGCCGACCGGGTCGATCCACGGTTTCGGGTTCCGGCAGGCCATCTTCAGAAGGTTCTGCTTCGTTATTAAGGGGCGCATGTTGCGGCCTTAGAAACCCGGTGCGAATAACGCTTTTGCAAAACGGGTCTTGCGAAGTGATTTTGGGCAATGTCTTTTTCTCCCATTCCTGGTCGGAAGGAGCAGGCGGGGCAATATCGGTCAATTTTGACCGAATATCCTTGTTTATGGAATTGCTGCCATAAATCTTGCGGCGTGGATTTTGATCATAGCGGGTGATCCAGAGCTTGGCCTCGCGTAAATCCGCCGCATTATGGCCTGGACCGCTGAGGGTGCGTACGAGTACGGCCTGGGAATCTGGCCATCCAGCCGCAGCAGAAAGATGCAGTAACGCCATGCCTTTGGCATTTAAAGCGGCCTTTGACTGATAATACGGCTTATTATAACTGACCTTGCTGGTTTTACTGAAAAACCCGGCCCGGACTTGCAAAGGGCCGGTCCAGAGCTTGGCCGCCTCCAGTGCGCAAACCCCACTGCTGTGGGTGGCCAGTTCCCAACCCGTGCCCTGTTCCCCAAGACAGATAAGTATGGGCAAGGCCTGATCGCAATTACCGTTTTTGGCAATTGCCTGGGCGTACTGGAACCCGAATTCGGCGGGGGTGCCCCCTGTGGGCGGGTTGCGTTTGTCAACACCGTTGTTCGAAGAAGTGCATGTTGCAAGGACCAGAGGCAGGACCAGTATGCCCAAAATGGCGTATCTGGACCGGTCAGAACCGTTTGTGGCAGTCTTTATGTGCTTCATTTACGCAAAGCCTTCACGACACGCAGAATAACAAAAATGGGTACAACCAGAATGGCACCTAGAATGAAATAGTCAAAGGCCCAATTCGCCGCTTCGCTCAACACATGCCAGGTTTCAACCCAGGCGCGGGCAAAGGTGCCAAAAAAATCGCTCCATACCGTTGCTGGATCAATGTTCAGCAACGCCAGCACCAGACCAACTCCAACACTGATGGCAATCAGGCGTAAAATACCAAATGGCGAAATGGTAAAAAGGCGTTTGAAAAAGGGGCGGCGGTTTGTTTCGTCCATGGATCTAAAACCTAATTGAGCGTCCGAATTTTATGAACCTAGCAAAATGAATGCGTCATGAACATGATTGCGCCCATTTTGCCTGCTACAAAAGAGAAAAAGCGTAATGCCGCACACTCTTAAGAAGGTCCATAAAGATGCACAAGCACACCATAGATTTACTCAAGCGCCTGTTGGCTGCCACCGAGGAAGAACGCCTTGAATGGCAGGAAGTGCCTGGAAAAACAGCGTTCAGCTATCTGGCGGGCGACTTTGTGGTGCTGGTGGATGCGGATGAGGAACACGCATCCTTTCGCTTGACTGACTCAAAAGGGCGCACGCTGGAACAGGCAGCCAATGCAAGCCTGAATGTTTCTCTTGGCACCAGCGGGGATCATTCTGCCTTAACGGCTGTGAAACGCATACATGCCATCGCCAAACGCCAGGCTATGGGCACAGATGCGGCCATAGCCTCGGTGCTGGAGCATTTGCAAAATCTTGGTGAGGTGGATGGCGAGGCTGAAAAAGAGACGGCAGAAGCACCTTCTGAACTTCCTAGTGATGAACCGTCTCTTATGGAGGAATTAGCATCCGGAGTTGAGGAAGAGAGCGAAGGCGAGCCGGGTCATGATGATGCAAGAGACGAGCAGGGGGTGGCAGAATTCGAAGGCCATGGGGAAATAGAGCAAAGCGAAAACCCGGAAGCGTCAGGTCATGTCTTGTCTGAACCTGATCTGGCGACCGAGGTAAAAACGGAGAAAAAACGAAAACGTTCTTTATTCAATCCATTTGGCGGCAAGCGCTGATTTGGAGCCTAAGCCGTTAAACCGCAATTTTGAAGGCTTCTTCGGTTTCGGCCAGAAATTCTTCTCTAATCGGGCTTGGCGGGCCAAACAAATGTCCTTGCGCATAGCCTATGTCCAGATCCAGCAACTCAACGACGGTGACTTCGTCCTCTACTTTTTCGCCAATGAGTTCAATGCCATGGCTGATCAAATAGCGAGAGACGTCGCAAATGCGAATGTCCGGGGCTGCAGGCAGTGCAGCATCGGGATCAGCATTGATGGCGGCCAATAAGATGTTCCCGGAAACCTTGAAAAACTTGACGCCTGCGCGTTGCATGTCTTTGACGTCAAAATTGAGGTTTTCGACCTTGTCGATGGAAAAGCGGAAACCAAAATCGGCCAGACGGGCCATGTTGCGGGCCTCGACGATGCCGCGTTCTTCAAAATCCTTTTGCCCGATTTCAAACACCACAGAGCCTGCAAGGTCAGCATTCTGACGCATGAAATCCAGAAATTGCGGGAAAAACACCTCGTCCCTCAATGACAGTGGTGAGATATTGCAGACCATGCCGACCTGGCGGTCTTTTTCCGTCAGTCGGCGCACGATCTGCACACAGCGGAACAGAAGAAGATTATCAACCACCGTCATCAAACCGGCTGGCTCCGCCACTTTGAGAAACTCGGCAGGCATAATTACATTGCCATCCTGATCGCGCAGGCGCGTGAAACTTTCATAGAAATAAATCTTGCGCTGGGGCAGGGAAACAATGGGTTGCAAATGTAATTCCACCCGGCCCGCCTCCAGGGCTTCGCGGACGAGGGTCAGAAGAACGTGTCGGTCATTGGCTTCCGAGGGTTCCAGCGTCGGTGTGGCGGCGATGCGCGCGGCCTCGGAAATGCGAGTGGCGAGTGTGCCTTCCATTTTGGAAATTACGCTTTCCAGCGCCTGCACTTCGGAGACGATCACTTCATTGCGCCGCACGGCCTCTTCCTTGATGGCCTGGGAAATATCACCCAGATCGTCATGAATGGCAGCCATTTCATGGCTCAGCTCCAGATTGGCCTTGCGCAGTTTTTCCACCCGCTTTTCCAGCGTGCCCTGAGTGCTTGCCCGGGCAAAAAAGCCATGAATTTGCATGGCAGCCAGAAAGCCAAAGCCTCCAAACAGCATAGCGGAATTTGGGGCCATGCCGGTAAAACGCACTAGCACCAAAGCGGCCACAAGAGCGCTTAGGGCATAAAGCGAGAAGAATAAAAACTCTGCCAATCGGCTCATCGGACCTGTTCACCTTTCATGCACACCATTGCGAACTTGCGCATTTATGGTTTCCAAGCCGTTAACCATACTTGCCCAAACAGTAGTTTTTCTGCTCCACCATCTTCTCATTTAGCCGGTTTATGCCTATATCTCTCTTGTCCTTACGGACTATGGCGATAAACGCGCGTGTAATAACTGGACCGGACCCGGGGGCGGTACCCGGCGGCTCCACCATCTTCTCCTCTTTATCGGCTTTGACCCGGGGGAGCAGTTGATGGGGCCGAAATAGGATCGACGGACGGCCAAAGACGTTAGCTTTTGCCCGGGTGAGGCCCGTTACAGGCTCGTTCGCAATAGTTGCTAACGACAACATTGCTCATGAGA